>NZ_JAOWCD010000101.1:6138-75563 GCF_030337175.1 Citrobacter sp. Ca225
GTGGGGCTATAGCTCAGCTGGGAGAGCGCTTGCATGGCATGCAAGAGGTCAGCGGTTCGATCCCGCTTAGCTCCACCAAATTCAGAACCCTCGCTGTGAAGCGGGGGTTTTTTTATCTCTGCGCGCCTTTCATTTTTGTAATACAGTTTCTATTAAGCCAGAGTCTGTGCTCACAAATTCGGTGGATTTATCTGGCGGGTATAGGTTTGCTTCGCGGTGCGAATAAACTTATCATTTATGTGACAAATAGTTCGTTCCGTGAGAGCAGTTAATTCATGCCACCCAAGCATAACCTGATAAATAATATAAGAATATTCGCTCTTGCGATCGTGCTCTCCATCGCAGCCATCCAGTTTTCACGTTTGATTTCCCCGCGGACCATAGTGGACTCCAGCGATATCTATCTTTCGTGGCTACCGCTGTGCGTGCTGCTGTCGATGCTGCTGCTGTTTGGTCGACGCGCTGTTCTGCCTATTGTGCTGGCGTTATACCTGACCAATCACTGGAATCTTCATCTGCCGTTTGCGCAAGGTATCGTGTTGCTCTTTTGTCAGATGTTTGCCGTACTAGGAACGAGCGCGCTTGTTCGCTGGCATATTGGACCGCGCTGGCGTTACGGCTTGCCCGATCGCAATATCTGGCGCAGGGTGATTTGGTTTGGCTTTGTGGCTCCTGTCGGGATGAAGATCAGCATGTATCTCGCCGGGCATTATCTCGACTTCCCGGTCGCGGTGTCGACATTCTTTGGTGCTGCGGCAGCCATCTTCACGATTGTCGATATTCTGAGTCTGATCTCGGCGGCGCTGATCTTCACCTTGCTGTTTTATTATCCGCTACGGATGATTGTGAATCCACGGTATGCCCGAACGTTCTGGTGCAGAGACATTGCCCCGTGTTTCGATAAAGAAAAGCGCTTATTTACCGTCAGTTGGCTGGCCTGTATTTCGGCCCTTCTTGTCATTATGTGTTCTCCCCTGGAGAGCGGATACATTGCAGGGTATCTGGTGCCGGTCTTCTTCATTATTTTTACCACCGGCGTGGGTAAACTCACCTATCCGTTTATTAATCTAAGCTGGGCGATTAGCACGCTGTTCTTGTTGACCTATAACCGCAATTTCTTACAAGGCGTGGGGTCGGAGTATTCGCTGGCGTTTATCCTGTCGGTTCTTGTTTCGTTCAGTATCTGCCTGATGTATATGATGCGCATCTTTCAGCGCAGTGAATGGCTTAATCGCCGCTGGCATATGCAAGCGCTTACCGACCCCTTAACTCGTTTACCGAATCTGCGTGCGCTGGAGCAGTTCCTGAAAAAAGAGTCAGGGCAGAGCGTCTGCTGTCTGCGACTGGAGAATCTGGAGTTTCTGAGCCGTCACTACGGCATGTTAATGCGCGTGCACAGCAAACGCACGGTGCACCGTATGCTGCAACCGTTGATGCTTGAGAATGAAAAAATCTTTCAGTTGCCGGGGAGTGAATTATTACTGGTGCTTAACGGGCCGGAAATGGACGCCCGTCTGCAACATATGCTCGACCTGTTGAACAGTCGTAAAATTTACTGGAACAACACCGGGCTGGACATGGGCTACGGCGCATCCTGGGGGCAATGGGATGGGAAGCAGGAGACGCTGCAACCGCTGTTGGGTCAGTTAAGCTGGCTGGCGGAACAATCCTGCGCCAATCACCGGGTACTGGCGCTGACGCATAGCCAGGAAGTCGCGACGGGCCAGACGACCGAACGGGTGCTGCTGCTCAATAAAATTCGTAAAGCGCTCGATAACGGCGATCTCCTGCTTTATGCGCAGCCTATCCGCGACGCTCACGGCAAAGGGTACGACGAGATTCTTGCGCGGCTGAAAAGCGATGAAGGTATCATGACGCCGGATCAGTTCATCCCGCTGATCGCGCAATTTAACCTCAGCGCCCGTTTTGATTTGCAGGTGGTGGAAGCCTTGCTGAACTGGCTATCTGCGCATCCTTCTGGCGAGGCGGGACCGCTTTTCTCGGTGAATCTCATGCCGCTGACCCTGCTGCAAAAAGAGACGGCGCCGCGCATTATTCGCCTGTTCACCCGCTATGGTATCGCCCCGGAAACGGTGATCATTGAGATCACCGAAGAGCAGGCATTTTCCAATTCGGAAACCAGCATGCAGAACCTTGAACAGTTGCATAAATTCGGCTTCCGGATTGCGATTGACGATTTTGGTACCGGGTATGCCAATTACGAGCGCCTGAAGCGTTTGCAGGCTGACATCATCAAAATCGACGGCGTGTTTGTAAAAGATATTCTGACCGATTCACTGGACGCGATGATTGTGAAGTCGATAACCGATCTGGCAAAGGCGAAGTCGTTAAGCGTAGTGGCGGAATACGTGGAAACCCCTGCGCAGCGGGAGCTGCTGTTAAGCCTGGGCGTGAACTACCTGCAAGGATATCTGATTGGACGACCGAGGCCGTTAGGGGAATCACAGGTATAAAAAAACGGGGATGCGCTCCCCGTTTTTTGTGTCAGTGCTGTCTTACAGAACCAGTGCGGCGATAGAGGCAGACAAGACGCTCACCAGCGTAGAGCCGTAAACCAGTTTCAGACCGAAACGGGATACGACGTTACCTTGCTCTTCATTCAGGCCTTTAATCGCGCCTGCGATGATACCGATAGAAGAGAAGTTGGCGAAGGAGACCAGGAATACAGAAAGGATACCTTCCGCGCGCGGAGAGAGCGTGGCGGCGATTTTCTGCAGATCCATCATTGCAACGAATTCGTTGGAAACCAGTTTGGTCGCCATGATACTGCCTACCTGCAACGCTTCGCTGGACGGCACACCCATCACCCAGGCAATCGGGTAGAAAATGTAGCCCAGGATGCCCTGGAAGGAGATGCTGTAGCCGAACCAACCGGTGACGGTGGCGAACAGGGCGTTCAGCGCGGCGATCAGGGCGATAAAGCCGATCAGCATGGCGGCAACGATAATCGCAACTTTAAAGCCCGCCAGAATGTATTCACCCAGCATTTCGAAGAAGCTCTGGCCTTCGTGCAGGTTGGACATCTGGATGTTTTCTTCGCTGGCATCAACGCGGTACGGATTGATCAGCGACAGCACGATAAAGGTGCTGAACATGTTCAGAACCAGCGCCGCAACCACGTATTTAGGTTCCAGCATGGTCATGTACGCACCGACGATAGACATGGAAACGGTGGACATTGCTGTCGCGGCCATGGTGTACATACGGTTGCGGGACATTTTGCCGAGAATATCTTTATACGCGATAAAGTTCTCAGACTGACCGAGGATCAGCGAGCTGACGGCGTTGAAGGATTCCAGTTTGCCCATGCCGTTGACTTTGGATAACAGGAAACCAATGGCACGGATGATAATCGGCAACACGCGAATATGTTGCAGAATACCGATCAACGCTGAAATGAAGACGATAGGGCAGAGAACTTTCAGGAAGAAGAAGGCCAACCCTTTATCGTTCATGCTGCCAAAGACGAAGTTCGTCCCTTCATTGGCGAATCCGAGCAGTTTTTCAAACATTTCGGAGAAGCCTCTCACGAAGCCGAGGCCGACGTCAGAGTTCAGGAAGAACCACGCCAGTAACACTTCGATAACAAGCAGTTGAACGACATAACGAATGCGAATTTTTTTACGGTCACTGCTTACCAGCAATGCGAGGATCGCAACAACGGCAAGTGCCAGGACAAAATGAAGGACGCGGTCCATATTTGCTCCAAATATGAGGCAGATTAAGTTTTCGTGCACATTCTATGCAACGTGTACAAAGAAAACGAGATCTAACACACACTATAATCAGGACCTGTGACGAGATTCAAAAATAGTGATCCGGCATACACTTCTGTTATGTCTAATGCGAAAGTAAATAGTTAAGTTATTGTGCTAATATAGTAACAATTATTAAACATGCCACGCGCATTCCTGTACCCACACTTTTATCGTTCCCGCCTATTAGAGAAATCAAGGTTACCTTTTTTACATGCACTTGATAACCATTCTCATCAGGCATACTATAAAACATAGCAAAGGCTATGTTTCCGAGGCAGAAGATGACAAACGATCGCGTTGAGAGTAGCAGTGGAAGAGCAGCGCGCAAGTTAAGGCTCACATTAATGGGACCTGCGTTTGTCGCGGCTATCGGCTATATCGACCCGGGCAATTTTGCGACCAACATTCAGGCCGGTGCCAGCTTTGGTTATAAACTGTTGTGGGTGGTGGTCTGGGCAAACCTGATGGCGATGCTGATTCAGGTCTTGTCTGCGAAACTGGGTATTGCGACGGGTAAAAATCTGGCTGAACAAATTCGCGATCACTATCCGCGGCCGGTAGTCTGGTTCTATTGGGTGCAGGCGGAGATTATCGCGATGGCGACCGATCTCGCGGAATTCATCGGGGCGGCGATAGGATTCAAACTGATCCTCGGCGTTTCGTTATTGCAGGGGGCGGTGCTGACCGGGATCGCCACCTTTCTGATCCTGATGCTCCAGCGGCGTGGACAAAAACCGCTGGAAAAAGTGATCGGCGGCCTGCTGCTGTTTGTCGCCATGGCTTATATCGTTGAACTGATCTTTTCCCAACCCAACTTTGCACAGTTGAGTAAAGGCATGATAATCCCTGACTTGCCCAACTCTGAAGCGGTATTTCTGGCCGCCGGGGTGCTGGGCGCTACCATCATGCCACATGTAATCTACCTGCACTCTTCGTTAACACAGCACCTGCATGGCGGCACGCGTCAGCAGCGCTATGCGGCGACAAAATGGGATGTAGCTATCGCCATGACCATTGCGGGGTTCGTCAATCTGGCGATGATGGCGACTGCCGCCGCCGCGTTTCACTTCAGTGGTCACACCGGTGTTGCCGATCTGGATCAGGCTTATCTGACGCTGGAGCCGTTATTAAGTCACGCGGCGGCAACGGTCTTCGGACTGAGCCTGGTGGCGGCGGGGTTGTCGTCAACGGTGGTTGGTACGCTGGCGGGGCAGGTCGTGATGCAGGGGTTTGTCCGCTTTCATATCCCCTTATGGGTGCGGCGTACCATCACCATGATGCCGTCCTTTATCGTGATTCTGATTGGCCTTGATCCGACGCGGATTCTGGTGATGAGCCAGGTGCTGTTAAGCTTTGGTATTGCACTGTCGCTGGTGCCGCTGCTGATATTTACCAGCGACAGCAAACTGATGGGCGATCTGGTGAATACCCGCTGGGTTAAACAGACTGGCTGGATGATTGTGGTGCTGGTGGTGGCGTTGAACCTGTGGTTGCTGGTCGGCACGGTGCTGGGGTTGTGATCTAACCCGCCGTGACACGCAACAGGTCACGGTTTTAGTCCTGGATTTCCGTTATCCTGCATCTTGCATTATCCACTGGCGAGCGTTCATGAATCACTTTGATCTCTCTTTCCTGAAGTATTTACAGGATAACAGCCCGCTGTCGATTGACGAGGCGGTTCAGCGTTTCGGTAAGACTCTCTCCACGCTAAAACGCACCATGAAAGAGCTCAATGAACTCTTGCCGGAAGACGTCCAGCTCCATCAGGATAATCAGTTTATTACGACCCGGATTGGCTATAGCGAATACCGGCAATTTTTAGCGCGTATACGTTTTAATCGCTATATCACTACGTCGGAAGAGCGTGTGAGGGATCTCCTCGTGGCGCTCTGTTTGCATGATGTGGTGAATAAAAACGAGTACTACAAAAAGTTTTATGTCAGCGCGGGGACGGTCAAAAATGATAATCCCGTGATGTTGCGTCTGGCGCAAGAACACGCCCTGACGGTACAAAGCATCCCACGTACCGGGTCGCGGCTTGTCGGCGATGAGTTCTCGTTGCGCCTGGCGGTGTGCATATTAATACTCAAAACCGTTGAGATTGGTGAACACCACCAGTTGATAGCCCATCAGGCGAATGAGCCCGTCAGTCGTTCGATTGCCGATCAGTTTCTGAGTGAATGTGCTTCGGAGATTACCCAGGCTGCACGTTGCTATGAAGACGTTATCCGGCCGATTAACACGCTGGGTTACAACGGTCGGAAATACCTGCTGGTGTATTTGAGCCTCGCGTTACATCGCATCCGCCGGGGACATGTAATCAAAGAGAGTACGACGACGCCGTTTTTGACGACGTTCCCTTTTGAGGCCATGACCAATCCGCAGGAAAACCGCTGTCTGGATCTCCTGATTGCTTCGCTGACGTTTACGTATCGCCCTTTCACCTTATATGACGCCAGCCTGGTGGCGCATGTGAAACGGACCTGTGAACGTTTAGCCGCTAGCCTGAACAACACCATTCACAATCAGCATGCCTGGTTTGCCGAGGTTTATCACTTTATCTATGCCGCCATCATCCAGAATAAATTTCATCTCTGGTTTGATGATAAAAAACTGCATAACGTCCAGAATCGTTACCCTGAACTCTGGGACGACGTTCAGTCTGCGGTGAGCGAGATTGAAAAAGGCTGGCAAACGACGTTTTCCGCCATTCATCTGGCGACACTGGTGTTGATCACGAAAAAATATGAGCTTAAAAACCGGGTAGTGAGTGAGCCGAAAAAGCGGGTCATTATTGTGACGAACTCTTCGGAAAGTAAGGTCGGGTATTTCAAAGAGGTCCTGTCCTCACGTTTTCATATCGATATCCCGGTATGTATTAATATCAATGAGATTCAACAGCTCCAGTCACGTGAGTTTGATCTGCTGATCACCTTTACCAATAAGATCTCAAGCCATTTGCGGTATGCCGGACTGGATTACGTCAAAGTTAACTTCTGGCTAACGCAGGATGACTTCCAGTTGCTTCGTGAGCGGGGACTTGCCTCCGCGCGCAAAAAAATACCGGCTGAGCAGTTTGTTCAGCAGGTACAGGGTATGAGTCCCGAGGCGCTCAGGGATTTCCTCGAACGCCATTATGGTGATGTGTTTATTTAGCCAGCGGTTGTAAGACGCCGCGACACCAGACGGCTTCAAGATCTAACGCCTCATCAAGGACAAGAATATCGGCATCTTTTCCGGGCGTCAGGCTGCCCTTACGCTGTTCAACACCGGCGAGAATCGCCGGATTCAGGCAGGCAATCTGCGCTACGGAAACCCAACTATTCTCCAGACGACCAACCACATTTTTCACTGAATCCAGAAAGCTCATCTCCAGTGTGCAGACGTCCGCCCAGTCATCAGGCGAGACCGTGCGGATATTGCCGTGGCGATCGGTTATTTCCAGAAGATGATGGCGAATACGAAACGTCTCCTGACGCAGGTAATGGTGAAATTCAAACCCTTCCGGGAAATCCACATATCCCAGACAGTCGCTGACCATGACCAGACGACGATCTTTTTTCAGACGATAGAGAATATCGAACACTTCCGGGCGTAGGGTGATGCCGCTTTGTTTTGCCACTTCGGCGAAGGTGTCCTGGTGGTACATTAGCGCGCCGACAACGCCTGGCTCACGATGATGTAATCCGCGCATGGCGCTGAAGGCGTGGGTAAAGTGGCATAGCCCTGCTTCAATCGCCCGGGTGGTTTCGTCAAACGTCGCGTCGGTATGCCCTGCGGATACCGTGACGCCAGTCCGGCGCAAATGACGGATCAGCGGCAGCGCATCCGGCAACTCTGGCGCCAGCGTCATTAAGCGAATATGCCCCCGTGCAGCCTGCTGATAGCATTCAAAGCCCTCAATGCTGGGGAGCTGAATAGACTCCTTGCGCTGCATCCCGCTGTATTTGGCATTGATAAACGGTCCTTCCATGTGAATGCCGACGGCTTCAGCCCCGTCTTCTGCTTTCGCGTGTGTAATCCAGTCGGCGGCCGTGGTCAGACTCTCCAGTAAGAACGCGTCCGGCTGGGTGGCGGACGTAGCAAGCCACGCGGTGACCCCGGCATTGACCAGATCCCGGCTCATCGCCTGTAAAGAGTGACGCTCCCCCTTCCAGGCAAACGAACCTCTTCCCCAACCGTGGACGTGGATATCGACAAAACCCGGCATCAGCATCGCATGTTGGTAATCAACCACCTGGCCGCGAGGAGAATTATCCAGGCCAACAATCTGTCCCTGTTTGATATGCAGATAACCGCGTTGTATCCCGTCGGGTGTGATGATTCGGTCGCTTGCCAGAGAGAGCAGGGGGTCAGACATCCTCTTTCTCCCATACGCGTGCTGCCGTTTCGGCGGCGATCTCCGCACACAAACCGAGGTAGTGGGCGGGATCGAGCAGGGCGTCGATTTCTGTATCGCTAAAATGCTGGCGAATCAGGGGGTCGGCGCGCAGCACGTCGGCATAGGGCAATCCCTCGTGGGTGCTGCGCATCGCCAACTGGTACACGCGCTCGTGCGCCGCGTCTTTGCCTAACCGCTCCACCAGTTGCATCATGATTTTTTCGCTATTGATCAAGCCATGGGTTAAGTGGACGTTCTGGCGCATACGTTCAGGATTAATCACCAGCGTACGGGTCAACTCTTCCGCGCGCATCACGATCTCCGCCATCAACTCCATGCTTTCCTGAATATTTCCGTCGAAGATAAAGTAGGCTGAACTGTCTGCTTCAAATGGGCGAGGGCTGACATACAGGCAGGAAGTGAGCACGGAATACAATTTTTGCGCGTTGGCGATAATCCCTTTAGCCAGTTTGGGGTTCACTTTTTGCGGCATAGTGCTGCTGCCAACCGTTCCTTTGGTAAACGCTTCAGAGACTTCAGCGAACTCTTCGCTGGAAGTCTGATACACCTCTTCGGCGATTTTATGCAGCGTGGTGGCGAGCAGGCACAAATTGCTGATGTATTCCGTGCGATAAACGCGGGAGTTACGCGAAGGGATCGCCATGGAGTGCATTCCCAACCGTTGTGCGACGCGATCCTGCACCCGACGTCCAGTTTCGCCAGTGGCGTGAAACGCCCCCACAGCCCCCCCCATCATCACCGTGAAAACGCGTTTTTCTGCTTCCTGCATGCGCTGTTGGGCGCTCAACAGTTCGTCAATCCATACGGCAGCTTTATAGCCCCAGGTCACCGGTAAGGCATGCTTACCGTGGGTGCGACCTGGCATCAGGGTGGCCTGATGATCGGATGCCATTTTCGCCAGGTTGCGCAGAATATCGTTCACAAAGCCCTGCATGATGTCATCGAACTGCTTTGCCAGGTAAAGCTGTGCGGTTTGCTGGATATTCTGGGTGGTGACGCCATAGTGCACATACTTCCCGCTTTCGCTGTCGCAGGCTTTGACCAGTACTTTGATCACCGGGACAAAGCCGTGGCCTATCTCGCGGAGCAGGCGTTCCATTTCTGTCAGGTCGATTTTATCGACGCGACAGTTGGCGGCAATATTTTCTGCCGCACGGGTGGGAATCATCCCGTATTCAGCCTGTGACAGCGCCAGGGCAGCTTCGACATCCAGCCAGGACTGGACCCGCGCAGGTTGAGCGAGCAGCGTTTTCATTCCCCGATCGTCGATGGTTTTACTTTTTGAATCATACAATGCGCGCATTCCTGTCTCCTTAAGCTTATTTCGCGCCGACAAGGCGGTCATCTACCGCATTGCGGACAAATTCGACGTGTGGGCCAAAGACCACGTGGACATGGTTGCTGGAGGGAATAAAGGTACCCAGCGATCCCGATTCTTTCAGCACGGTCATGTCCATTTTTTTCTGATCCTTTACATCGACACGCAAACGCGACACACAGTTTTCAACATGTTTAATGTTGTCGGATCCGCCTAGCCCCTGAATAACCAGTTCAGCGACCTTGTCGTACTCTTTATTATTCAGCAAGGTACTGTCTGACGTTTCACTTTCGCGTCCCGGCGTTTTTATATCAAAGCGAGCGATCGCGAAGCGGAAAACGACGTAGAAAACGACAAAGTTAATGGCACCAAGAAGCAGTAAATTTACCCAGTGCGTCTGTTCATACATCAGACCAAAAATACCGAAGTCGAAGATCGTGCCGCGAATATAGCCGATGGACACATCCAGCATTTGCAGTGGAATAGTCAGCAAACCGCAAAGTATGGCGTAAACAATAAAGAGCTGTGGAGCAATAAACAGGAAGGAAAACTCCAGCGGTTCGGTGATATTCCCCAGCATGGCGGTGAGCACCACGGTCAGAATCATCCCTTTGGCAAATTTCTTATTCTTAAAATAGGCCATGTGATACATCGCCAGCCCAATCGCTGGCACGCGGAACAGCGTGGTGAGCATTTGCGACGACGCCAGATAACTGGTGAGCGTCGGCATATATTCCTTCCACGCAGGATGGGAAGGGCCAAGCTCAAACAGGATCTTATTAATCGCAGGCAAAATGCCGACATACGTTTGTCCGTCAATGAGATAGGTACCCCCAGCCGCGGTAAAACGGACGGTCGAACTCAGGACATGGTGTAAACCAAATGGAATTAACAGACGGTTGAGCGTCATGTAAATCCCGGCACCGATATTAGGGGCCATCATAATGGTTGAAATGGCGCGCATACCGGCAGTAAACAGATCCCAGATAAAAGGGATAATTAACCCCACGGGAATCGAAAAGGCGATAGCCAGAATCGCTACGGATTTCTTACCACTGAAAAAAGCAAAGGCGAGAGGAAGTTGCAATCGGTAAAACCGGTCGGTGACTTTGGCCGCCAGTAGCCCGGCAATAATGCCGCCAAGCGCTTCGATTTTCAGCGTCTGAATACCGAGTACCATTCCTTGCCCAACGAGCGCCAGCTCATCTTTTGCCAGTGTACCCGCCAGTTTGAGGTGAACATGCATGGCGATAAGTAGCGTCAGATAGGCCACCACGGAGGCAAAAACCGCAATCCCTTTCTCTTTTTTGGACATGCCGTACGCCACACCCATCGCGAATAATAACGGGATATTGTTGAATACGACGCTACTGATTAATCCCAGTGAAGAAAGAATGGCTTTAAATATATCGTTTCCGAGAAACGGGAGTTTTTCTATCATATAGCTCTGGCCTAACGCAGAGCTAATTCCCATGACCATCCCCACGGGCGCCAGTACGGCAATCGGCAATAACAGCGATCGACCGAATGTCTGAATTTCATTCTTAAAATTAGCATTCATAAGTTAATCCTGACGTGAATTCTCATGAGGATAAGATACGTTCAGGATATTTTTGCTCAAGGGCAAATGGTGCAGGATAAAAAGCGCAGGATTTGACCATAAAAAAGAGCCCGAAGGCTCTTTTTTTTAATGATGGTGACCGTGGCCTTTTTTCCCGCGCCCGCGATGGTCGTCGCGATCGCGCCAGCCTTCCCGGTATCCGCGCTCGTAAGCATTACGCTTATCCCAGCCACGGTGATAGCCATTGTCATGTCGCCACCAGCGATTTTTACGCCATTCATAATTGCGATGCCAGTAGTCACGGTCACGCCAGTGTCCGCCGTCCCAGTAGTTACCGTAATTATCGCGATCGCCAATTTGTAATTTTATCGATGGCAACAGGGTGATTTCGCCCGCGTTTGCGGCAAGCGGTGTAAAAGCCAGTAGGGCTGCCGCCAGAATCAGTGACCTGAACATTCTTTATCTCCTTCACGATCGAAGCCGTAGTCGGCCTGTTAACGTAATATTACGGGGCCGTAAAGCCCCATTTCATCGCCTTAACTCTTAAATCATGAATGAGAGCACGAATTGCTAAAAACGCTGCTCACGCTTACTGTTCAGAATGTTGTCGATATCGGCGCATTCCTGGTCAGTGAAATGACGATTGGCCAGCATGCCGACCGCATCCTCAATCTGCGAGGTTTTACTGGCACCAATCAGGACCGAGGTGATGTTATCGTCGCGCAGTACCCATGCAAGCGCCATCTGCGATAATTTTTGTCCGCGCTTTTCAGCCAGTGCATTGAGCTGGCGAACGGTTTCCAGCTTTCCGGCGGTAAGCTGATCAGCATTCAGAAAACGGCTTCCGCTTGCCGCTCTGGAATCAGCCGGGATCCCGTTCAGATAGCGATCGGTGAGCTGTCCACCCGCCAGCGGGGAAAAGGCAATGCTGCCCACCCCTTTTTCCTGCAACATCGTCAGCAGTTCCTCCTCCACCCCGCGTTCAAACATCGAATATTTAGGCTGATGGATCAGGCATGGCGTGCCCAAATCATTGAGGATATCGATAGCTTCACGAGCGCGATCGGCCGGGTAATTGGAAATCCCGACATACAGCGCTTTCCCCTGGCGTACGAGGTGATCGAGCGCTTGCATTGTCTCCCGCAGGGGCGTTTCAGGATCGGGACGGTGGTGGTAGAAAATATCTACGTACTCCAGCCCCATTCGCTTCAGGCTTTGATCAAGACTGGCAATCAGATACTTGCGGGATCCCCAGTCGCCGTAAGGGCCGTCCCACATGGTATATCCCGCTTTGGTGGAGATAATGAGCTCATCGCGCCACGGTAAAAAATCTTCCTGCAGGATGCGGCCAAAGTTGCATTCCGCTGAACCCGGCGGGGGACCGTAGTTATTGGCGAGGTCGAAGTGGGTAATCCCCAGATCAAATGCGCGCTGAAGCAGTGCCCGGCTGTTTTCCACCAGGGTGGTATCGCCGAAGTTATGCCACAGGCCAAGCGAAATGGCGGGTAGCTTCAGGCCGCTCTGACCGCAACGGCGAAATGCCATTCTCTGATAGCGATTTTCATCAGGCTGGTAAACCATTGTCTTCCCTCGCAGTGAATTCAGCTCCCCAGTGTATACGTTTACACTGGTGATTTTTCAATGACATTTTCACTCCGGAAACTGTAAATCCTGCTTTCCACCCTCATCGCCGCCTCTTTCTGGACAGCCCCGACGCTTCTTCAATACTCAACATGAGGTTACCGTCAGAAGGAAAGCTGTCATGCAAACCCCTTACACCGTTGCGGATTACCTGCTCGACAGAATTGCCGGGTGCGGCATCGGGCATCTGTTTGGCGTGCCGGGTGATTACAATTTGCAGTTTCTTGACCATGTGATCGACCATCCGCACGTGCGCTGGGTTGGGTGTGCCAACGAGCTTAACGCTGCCTATGCGGCGGACGGTTATGCCAGGGTCGCCGGATCCGGAGCGCTGCTGACTACCTTTGGGGTCGGGGAGCTGAGTGCGATGAATGGCCTGGCGGGCAGCTATGCGGAATATGTCCCCGTTCTGCATATTGTTGGCGCCCCATGTAGCGGCGCGCAGCGTCGGGGAGAACTGATGCACCACACGCTGGGCGACGGCGATTTCCAACACTTCTACCGGATGAGCCAGTCCCTGTGTGCGGCCAGCGCTGTGTTGGATGCGCAAAACGCCTGTCATGAGATTGACCGTGTACTGAGTACGATGTTGACTGCCCATCGCCCGGGTTACCTGATGCTGCCTGCTGATGTGGCGAAACGTCCCGCGTTGCCCCCTTCAGCGGAACTGATCCTCTCTGCACCGGAATCGCAGGGGAGCGTGGTGACGGCATTTCGTTACCATGCCCGACAAAAGCTGATCAACAGTCCCCGCGTGGCGCTGCTGGCCGATTTTCTCGCCCACCGTTTTGGTCTACAACCGGTCCTGCAACGCTGGATGGCCGAGACGCCTATGGCCCACGCCACGCTGTTGATGGGAAAAGGACTTTTCGATGAACAACAGCCGGGATTTGTCGGCACCTATAGCGCGGGGGCCAGCAGTGACGACGTCCGTCAGGCGATAGAAGAGGCGGATACGACGATTTGTGTGGGTACTCGATTCGTCGATACGCTAACGGCTGGCTTCACCCAGCAACTGGCGCTGGAACGCACAATTGAGGTGCAGCCGCAGGCATCGCGGGTGGGAGGCATCTGGTTCAGTGGACTGTCTATGGAGCAGGCGGTTACCACGTTACGTGAGTTATGCCTGGAACTCTCCATTGCGCCGCCGCCCGTTAAACCTGCGACCGTACAGCTGCACATCGAACGAGGTCCACTGACCCAGGAGAACTTCTGGCATACCGTGCAGCAGGCGCTGGCACCCGGCGATCTGATCCTGGCCGATCAGGGAACGGCGGCATTTGGGGCCGCGTCCCTGTTGTTGCCTACGGGGGCGGAACTGATTGTCCAACCGCTCTGGGGATCGATAGGCTATTCGCTGCCCGCCGCGTTTGGCGCGCAAACGGCGGCGCCTGAGCGTCGGGTTATCCTGATAACCGGCGACGGCGCGGCGCAACTGACCATCCAGGAAATCGGCTCCATGTTGCGCGACGGGCAAACGCCGGTAATTCTGGTACTCAACAACGACGGCTACACCGTCGAGCGAGCTATCCACGGGGAGAAACAACGGTACAACGATATTGCTTCCTGGAACTGGACGCAGATCCCTCGGGCATTCAGCCTTGCGGATCAGGCTGAATGCTGGCGGGTGACTCAGGCCATCCAGCTCGAGGAAGTTCTGGCCCGGCTGGCACGTCCACAACGGCTCTCGCTGATAGAGGTCGTGCTGCCAAAAGCCGATTTATCCGTGTTATTACGTAAGGTCACCCAGGCGCTGGAGTCGCGTAACAGCGGATGACTATTTGTCCTCCCGGTTGGCGACCATCATGGGTTTGCCCGCCAGCAACAGCCAGGCCGGAAGCATCACAATACACAGCAGCGGCAGCAGGGTGGTATCCGGTACCACCACAGCAGCCATAAACAGGCTAAGCCAGCCGTCACGGGTGACGACCAGCACCAGGCCAAGAATAGCGCAGGAGACGGTAATCGCGGCCGGAACGGCTTCAACGTGGGCGTGCAGCATCAAACCTAATGCCACGCCGATAAACACGGCCGGGAAGATCCGCCCGCCGCGAAAACCACTGGCCGCAGCAATGACCAGCGCAGCGAGCTTTATCACCGCGAGCATGAAGAAATCCGTGGTACCGAGCGTCTGACTGAACGCCATTTGCTGCATTTCATCCAGACCTTTAAACAGCGTCAGTGGTCCACCCATCACGCCGAGTAACCCTAACAGGAAACCTCCAACGCCGAGGATCAGCACCGGATTCTTCAGGCGATGCAGTAAAGCGTGCAGCCGGGGTAAGCACCAGACCGCCACCATCCCCGCGGCAATAGCAATCGCCGCCACCACGGCTCCGGAGAAAATGTCCACGATGCGCATCTGGGTGTAATGGGCGATCGGGAGCGAGAAATGCGGGTGAAAAAACAGGCTGGTGGTCAATGAACCTGCCGCCGCCGCCATTAACGGCGCAAAGAGGCGATCCCACAAAGGGGTATCGTTAGAGCCACTCAGGGTTTGCGAGAAAATCAGCGCGGCGGCGACCGGCGTGCCAAACAGGGCGCCGATGGTGCCGGCCGAGGCCAGAATGGTCCAGTCGAGGGCACCAATCCGTGGGAAAGACCGACGTCCCAGCGCAACGGCTAGCGCGATGTTAACGGCCATAATCGGATGTTCGGGACCAAGGCTGACGCCACCCGCCAGACCCAGCACCAGTGCGATGATTAGGCCTGGCAATGCAACAGGAGAAATTGGCGCACCGATCAGCGGTTCGGTGGCCGGATCAGGGCCAGCGTGCCCGGTGCTGTAACGAATCACCAGCCCCACCAGAACCCCGGTTAACGTCAGGGTGAGCATGATCCAGAGCGGGGAATCGGCGGCAATCCCCACACTTCCCGGCAGACGTTGCCAGAGTATGCTCTGTAAGATGGAAGCAAACTTCATGACCACAATCAGGACTAAACTGGATGCAACCCCCAGAATCAGCGCGGGGATCGACAATAACAACATGGTTCTGGCTCGCGGATGGAGCATGTTTTTTTCCTTAATACCGTGTCTTACGTTCAGTTTGCCGCGTCAGCCAGATGGCATCGCTGCAAATGGTGCTGAAACGATAAAGTTATTGTGTGACCTGGATCGATATTTTCAGGGGACTCGCTTTTCTGAGATTGTTGTTATGCCCCCGTATATTTACAGTGTGGCAAAGACTTATTTTGACTTTAGCGGAGCAGTAGAAGAATGACAAAGTATGCTTTAGTAGGTGATGTCGGCGGCACCAACGCTCGTCTTGCTCTGTGTGATATCGACAGTGGTGACATCTCACAGGCTAAAACCTATTCCGGTCTGGACTATCCCAGTCTGGAAGCTGTCGTGCGTGTTTACCTCGATGAGCACAAGGTGAAAGTGGACGCGGGCTGTATCGCGATCGCCTGTCCGATTACGGGTGACTGGGTGGCTATGACCAACCATACCTGGGCGTTTTCTATTGCGGAGATGAAAAAAAATCTCGGTTTCAGTCATCTGGAAATCATTAATGATTTCACTGCGGTGTCGATGGCGATCCCGATGCTGAAAAAAGAGCATTTGATCCAGTTTGGCGGCGCGGAACCGGTTGAAGGTAAACCTATCGCAGTGTATGGCGCGGGCACCGGTCTGGGGGTATCGCATCTGGTTCACGTCGACAAACGCTGGGTTAGTCTGCCGGGCGAGGGCGGTCATGTCGACTTCGCGCCGAACAGCGAAGAAGAGGCGATCATCCTGGAGGTCCTGCGCGCTGAGATTGGTCACGTCTCTGCTGAACGCGTGCTTTCTGGTCCGGGTCTGGTAAATTTGTATCGTGCAATCGTCAAATCTGACGGACGTCTGCCAGAAAATCTGCAGCCAAAGGATATTACCGAACGTGCGCTGGCCGACAGCTGCACGGACTGTCGCCGCGCGCTGTCGCTGTTCTGTGTGATTATGGGGCGCTTTGGCGGCGATCTGGCGTTAACGCTGGGCACCTTTGGCGGCGTCTACATTGCCGGTGGTATCGTGCCGCGCTTCCTGGAGTTCTTCAAAGCCTCGGGGTTCCGTGGCGGTTTTGAAGATAAAGGTCGCTTTAAGGCCTACGTTCAGGATATTCCGGTGTATCTGATTGTTCACGATAACCCCGGCCTGCTCGGTTCCGGCGCGCATTTGCGCCAGACGTTAGGCCAGATTCTGTAAGTCTCGTTCCACAGGAAAACCGCGTGTCCCACGCGGTTTTTTGGTCTCTGCTCTCTGCGTCGCACGGGTTCACAGTTTATGACCAGGCGGCATCCGTAACCCTGTCCGAGCATAACGAGACCCGTAAACCACGTCCACCAACTGGTATCGTCGCAAAAATTGCAGGTATAATCTCAGACATCATTCCACAGGTTTATAAGTAAAGATGACGAAACTTACCTTACAAGAGCAGATGCTAAAAGCGGGTTTAGTAACCAGCAAAAAAATGGCGAAAGTCCAGAGAACGGCTAAAAAATCACGCGTGCAGGCTCGTGAGGCAAGAGAGGCAGTTGAAGAAAATAAAAAGGCGCAGCTTGAGCGTGACAAGCTGCTCAGTGAGCAGCAAAAGCAGGCGACGCTGGCGAAAGAATTTAAAGCCCAGGTAAAGCAACTGATTGAAATGAATCGTATCACTGTCGCAAAAGGCGACATTGGCTTTAACTTCACCGATAACAATCTCATCAAGAAAATCTACGTCGATAAACTGACCCAGACGCAGTTGATTAACGGACGTCTGGCGATTGCGCGTTTGTCTACCGATAACAGCGCCGAGAGCGAATACGCGATTATCCCGGCCAGCGTCGCCGATAAAATTGCGCAGCGTGACGCAACCAGCATCGTATTGCACAGCGCGTTGAGTCAGGAAGAGCAGGATGAAGACGATCCGTATGCTGATTTTAAAGTGCCTGATGATCTGATGTGGTAAGTCGTATTCAGAACGGCGCGGCGTGATGCACGTTGATGCGCTCCCCGCTAATGGGGTGAGTAAAGCGTAATTCGCTGGCGTGTAGCATCAGCCGTGCGGTTTGTTCTGTACCGGGCAGCAGGCGACCGCCATACAGGTCGCAACCCAGAATAGGGTGCCCCAACAGCTGGCAGTGAATACGTAGCTGATGCGTACGTCCGGTCTCCGGCGTGAGCTGGACCCGCGTCAACGGCAGTATAGTTCCGTCGTCCTGCGGTTGGTTAATTCGTGCGACGACCTGATAACGTGACCGCGCGGGTTTGCCATTGACCGGGCTTATTGACATCAGCGGGAACCGTGCCGGATCGTTGGCTATCGGCGCATCAATCACTCCTTCATCAGCGTTCAGATGGCCGCAGAGCAATGCGCAGTAGACTTTACTGACGGTGCGCTGGCTGAACTGGTGGCAGAGGGCGGCATTGACGGCCTTATTACGCGCCACGACCATCAGTCCGGACGTGCCGAAATCCAGACGGTGGACCAGCGTGCAGCCAGGATATTGCTGAACCAGCCGATAGTGTACCGAATCGAGATTTTGTGGATTTTTCCCTGAAAGACTGAGCAGCCCGCTGGGTTTATTGATCAACAGCAGGTGATCGTCCTGATAGAGCGTCTCTATCTCGTCGTTGCACGGTGGGGCAATAAAGGTATCAATAATCGTAGACATCAGGCTGCCCGACGGGAAAGTGGGTGCGGATGATAACCCATTTTCAGCCGACCGGCGAATGACGGCGGCTTTACTTTCTCTCATGTCGCTAAAATTTATCATCCAGACTTAAGCCAAAGACGTGGCCTGCGCAGGCAATGTGCTTTACACTGCGCGCTGCAAAAAATTGAGTGGATTAACCAGACGGTAATGGCGATGAACGGAACAATCACAACGTGGTTTAAAGATAAAGGTTTTGGATTTATCAAAGATGAGAACGGCGATAATCGCTATTTTCATGTGATTAAGGTTGCCAACCCTGAGCTTCTCAAGAAAGATGCGGCGGTAACCTTTGAGCCCACCACCAACAACAAAGGTCTTTCTGCGTATGCGGTGAAGGTCGTGCCGGACAGCAAATATATCTATATCGCGGGCGAGCGTCTTAAGCTCACCTCGATTAAGTCCTTCGTGGTATTCAGTGAAGAGATCCCGGCCGACACGCCGATTGATAAAGAAAATGCAGTGCTCTCTGTCGGGCTACTGATGAGCAACATCCGACCGAAAACTACGGCGACACCGGGTGAAATGCGCACGGTAAAAAAACTGGCGATCACCACTTTCCAGGGCACGACATTAATCTTCTCGGAAGATGAGATTGATATCGAGTCCACGGTTAAAATGCTCAAAGTTTGATTTTTTGTGCTGCCGCGCAGCAGCACAGTTCAGCCGACTACAGATGCATTAACTGGCGGAATTCTTTCACCTTACTGCGGCTTACGGGAATTTCAAATTCCAGATCCTTGAGCCGCAGAATATAGGTATTGTTGAACCACGGCTCGATCTCGCGAATCTTGTTCAGGTTGACGCAGAACGAGCGGTGACAGCGGAAAAAATGCGAAGGCGGCAGTTTGTTGCAGAACTCGGTGATGTTGATGGGCATCACGTACGATTCCCGCCGCGTATAAACAAACGTCATTTTCTCATGCGCTTCGGCATAATAGATATCGTTGATCGGGGTAACGATGATCCGCTCATCTTTAATTAGATTGATGGTGTCATTTTCACGCGCCACGGGCCCAACCCCAGCAGCGCCAGACTGTTGCTGCTGCCAGGCCGCCTCCAGTTTTTGCAGCATTCCGACAATTCGCGATTCCTGATACGGCTTGAGAATATAGTCAAACGCTTCCAGTTCGAACGCTTCAACCGCATGTTCTTTCCACGCGGTAATAAACACAATAAACGGCTTATGGGCGAACTGGCTGATATTTTGCGCCAGCAGAACGCCGTCCAGAGACGGAATATTGATATCGAGAAAAATGGCGTCAACGCGCTGATGCTGCAAAAACTTCAGCACATCCAGACCGTCGTCAAACGTCCCGACAATCTCCATCTGGCTATGTTCTTTAATCAGCCAACTGAGTTCCTGTTGGGCGAGGAATTCATCTTCAACGATGATGACTTTCACAGTGTTACTCCGGCTTAAAGCAATAACGTGGCGGGCGTAGCCGTTGCCGAACGCTGGTTGGGGACATAAAAGGCAATTTCGGTGCCTGGTTCCAGGCGGCGTATATGCAGGCCTTCACCAAATAACAGCTTAACGCGATGATGGACATTAAGCAGGCCAATTTTATTGCCCGGCATTTCGTTGGACTCCACGCGCTCGATCACTTTCGGATCGATACCGTGGCCGGTGTCCCTTACCGCAATGCGCACCCGGTTGCCGCACTCGGCGACGCTAATCGTTACCACGCCTTTCCCTTTGCAGGGCTGAATGCCGTGGACGATGGCGTTCTCCACTAACGGTTGTATCAACAGGCTGGGAATGGAGCAGTTGACCTCTTCATCAATATCATAAATCACGGTCAGCTTGTCGCCAAAACGGGCCTGTTCAATGGCAATGTAATCCTTGATTTGATACAGCTCTTTTTTGATGTCGATCTGCTCGTCGTCCTTTAACTCAATGTTATAGCGTAGATAACGCGACAAATTAAAAATGAGCTGACGGGCAGTGTCCGGATTAAGTCGAATCGATGACGAAATCGCGTTCAGGGCGTTAAACAGGAAATGAGGATTAATTTTGCTTTGCAGCGCACGTAGCTCTGCCTTATTTGCCATTTCCCGCAATTGCTCGGTACGGGAGACTTCGAGCTGGGTTGAGATAATTTGCGACAGACCCACCGCCATCTCCTGCAATGATGAGGTGATTTGATGGGCGTGACAATAGTAAATTTTTAGCGTACCGGTCACCACGCCTTTTTCCCATAATGGAATGACCAGCATGGAGTGGATCTCCGGCGTGCGGTGCGCTTCATCATTGTTTTTAATAATGATTTCACCGTGATTGATCGCCTGCTGAGTGGTCGGACTGACGAAGTCATCGTGGTTGCGGTAATTTGCTTCCCCGACGCCGACGTAGGCCAGCACATGCTGGGTATTGGTAATGGCGACCGCATCGGCGTGGATATCGTGACGAATGATGTCGCAGATCTGGCGCAGCGATTCGCTGTTGACCTTGCGAAACAGGGGCAGGGTTTTATTGGCGATATCCAGCGCCAGCTTGGCTTGCCGCGCGGCGCTCGCTTCTTTTTCCCCCTCAACGCTCTGAACCAGCAGCACGATAAACCCGATACAGACGCTACCGAGGATCATCGGAATACCGATTTTCGAGACAATATCCAGCCCCAGTTCAGTGGTTGGCGCCCAGAGGACCACCAGGATCATCGTCAGCGTTTCGCAAAGCATGCCGCCTAAAATCCCGGCGCGCCAGTGTTGGGCTTTGGGGATCCTGCGGTTAATCCAGCCCGCGAGGCAGCCCGCCAGAATGCTGGTAATAAAGCAGGGGATTGCCGTCACGCCGCCAATGTCGATCAGGTAACGGTGCGTTCCTGCGATCACCCCCGTAATAATGCCGACCCACGGACCAAACAGGATGCCGCCGGACATTACGGCAATGATCCGCACGTTCACCAGCGATCCTTCTACCGGTACACCAGACCAGGTACTGAACAACGCGAACATCGAAAAAATCGCGGTGACAGCAAGCAATTCCTTTGGCGTATGGGCAGATTTATGCAGCAGCTCGCGAAACAGGCGGATGCGGATGAGAAAGAACAGGCAAAATAGCATCAGCGCTGCGCGGTCAAACACGGCCAGCAGCATGGTAAATATTTCGTGCACGGGGGGACTCTTGCCAAAGGATTAAAGCCCTATGATAGGTAACCTCAGAGGGGATGACCAGCCTGCTGAGATCTTGCGGCTAATGAGGAAAAACCATAATTTTAAAAGGGGATTGATGGTTGGTTGGTGTATTTACAATACATCTCATAAAATGCCCGCTTTCATAGTTATCATCATGGCAACAAAATGTTATTGGAAGGTAATATTGAGCGGTGTCGAAAACCTGTTATTTCCCCTTTTAAAATTGTTATTCCTCTTTTGGTGAACGAAAAAATATTTTCCTTTCCCTCTCGACAGAAGGATTTTAATCAGGCTATTTTCTAAACGTGCCACCATCGTGGCAGCGTCGCTCGGACGGTCCGGGCGCTAACGTGAATCTGAGGAAATTATGGCTGACTCTCGCCCTGAACGTCGCTTTACGCGTATTGATCGTCTTCCCCCTTACGTTTTTAACATCACCGCTGAACTGAAGATGGCTGCGCGTCGGCGCGGCGAAGATATTATCGACTTCAGCATGGGGAACCCGGACGGCGCGACGCCGCCTCATATCGTCGAAAAACTGTGTACCGTGGCGCAGCGCCCGGATACGCACGGTTATTCAACTTCTCGCGGTATTCCGCGTCTGCGTCGGGCCATCTCCCGGTGGTATCAGGAACGTTATGATGTCGATATCGACCCGGAATCCGAAGCGATTGTCACCATCGGCTCAAAAGAGGGGCTGGCGCATCTGATGCTGGCCACGCTCGATCACGGTGATACGGTGCTGGTGCCGAACCCCAGTTATCCCATTCATATTTACGGTGCGGTGATCGCCGGCGCGCAGGTCCGTTCTGTTCCGCTGGTGGAAGGTATCGATTTCTTCAACGAGCTGGAACGTGCGATTCGCGAAAGTTATCCAAAGCCGAAGATGATGATCCTCGGCTTCCCGTCTAACCCGACGGCACAGTGCGTTGAGTTAGAATTTTTTGAGAAAGTGGTCGCGCTGGCGAAGCGTTACGATGTGCTGGTGGTGCACGATCTGGCTTATGCCGACATCGTTTACGACGGCTGGAAAGCGCCGTCCATCATGCAGGTGCCTGGCGCTCGCGACGTGGCGGTGGAGTTTTTCACCCTGTCGAAAAGCTACAACATGGCCGGCTGGCGTATTGGCTTTATGGTCGGTAACAAAACGCTGGTCAACGCGCTGGCGCGGATTAAGAGCTATCACGATTACGGGACGTTTACCCCGTTGCAGGTTGCGGCGATTGCGGCGCTGGAAGGCGATCAGCAGTGCGTACGGGATATCGCCGAGCAGTATAAGCGTCGCCGTGACGTGCTGGTGAAAGGCCTGCATGAGGCCGGATGGATGGTCGAAATGCCGAAGGCTTCGATGTACGTATGGGCGAAGATCCCGGAACAGTATGCCGGCATGGGGTCGCTGGACTTCGCGAAGAAACTACTGAACGACGCCAAAGTATGTGTATCGCCAGGCATTGGTTTTGGTGATTACGGCGATACCCATGTCCGCTTCGCGCTGATTGAGAACCGCGATCGCATTCGTCAGGCGATCAGAGGGATTAAATCAATGTTCCGCGCCGATGGCTTGCTGCCAGCCGGGACGAAATCACCCTCTGAGACACTTGAGTAAAACCCAGTCCTTCCAAACGCAAACAGGAGCCATCGGCTCCTGTTTTTTTGCTGCATTGTTGTCTTTAGATCATCAGAGCAAACGTACCGGCCCAAACGATGACCATAAAAGAAATGCCCATAAAGAAATATTTCACTTTCATCTCTCCGCGCAATAACTGATACGCCTGAATGAATTTCATCTCATCTGATTATAGAGAGCTGATACCGGTAAAAACGAAACCCAGAATATTCCTCATTTCGTTTACGGCACCACCTCAGAATTCTGTGCGTTGATTGCTCCAGACGGCGCTAATGTACGCCTAAAAATGAGGCGAGACAAGAGGGATTTTTTTATTTACTTTTAGTAACTTACAACTGTCGTGATTCGGCGACAGTATAATTGCAGAGGGTAATAAATCACTTTTGAGCGACGCGAGTGACGACCCGAAAAACGAGGATAAAAACCATAACATAATCAAGGTTATTAGCGGGTAACAGGCAATAAAAAAGGCCTTGCGGCCTTTTTTAAATGTAGAGTGAGGTTTCACCCATTGGACGGGTTTTAAAGCGGCGATGGATCCAGAGATACTGTTCGGGTGCGCGCATGATCTCTTTCTCGATAATCTTGTTCATATAGGCAGCAGCCTGATTTTCATCCGCCGGGTAGCCTTGCATCTCTGGTGAGATATACAGACGGTAGCCGCAATTACCGGCTTTTCTGACCATCGTTACGGTGAGCATCGCGGAACCTGACAGGCGCGACAACACATAGGTACCATTAGTGGTCGCTACGTTTTTAACGGCGAAGAACGGCGCGAAAGAACTGCCTTTCGGGCCGTAATCCTGGTCGGGGGCAAACCAGACGGCTTCCCCTTTTTTCAGGGCACCGACGATACCGCGCAGATTGTTTCTGCCGATCATCGCTTTATTCGAACGCATCCGTCCGCGGGTCTGTACCCATTCCATCAGCGGATTGTTGTGTGGACGATAGGTTGCCATCATCGGCTGGCAAAGCCCCATTACCCGGCCACCCAGTTCCAGTGACATAAAGTGAACGCCAACGACCATCACGCCGCGGTTTTGCGCCTGCGCGCGCTGTAGGTTTTCCAGTCCCTCAACATCAAACCATTTACGCACGCGACGGTCAGGCCAGAACCAGGCCATACCGGTTTCCAGCAGCGCCATCCCGAGAGAACGGAAATTCTCTTCAATCATCTTTTCTCTCTGTTCCGGAGAATAAGACGGGAAGCAGAGCTCAAGATTTTTGCGGGCAATAGACTCGCGACGTTTCAGTAAGGGGCGCGCCAGTGTGCCCGTCCGGGTGCCGAGAAAGCACAGAACAGGGTAGGGCAGTTGCACCAATAACCAAAGCACACCGAGGCCAAACCAGGTGAGCCAGTAACGCGGATGCAGAAACGCGCGGGAAAATTTGCATGTTGGGAACATAAACACCTTCTATAGATACCCATTTTTGTATCGCAGAAGATGAATTCTCCAACGCGGTACACTCAATGTCTTAGGCCATCATGTACGACAATGGTTCCTGCTAAGAGTGTAAAACTGCGTCAGGATAAAACCACGAGGGGCATGAATGCTGGACGTATAATGTACCATCAGGGGATTAATGTCAGCCACAAATAATTAATCAAGAAGCGTAAATATTTGCATGGCGTATAAAGGATAATGGCGTGTTTTTTAATTATTTGTTTTTAATAAGGTTAGAAAAGCACAATGCGGAATATTCGTATAATTAGACTTGTTATAAAAAAGTTGTGAAATTTGCTGGTGGTGGCGCTTTAGTTTATGATGAAAAGTATAAGGAGAGTAAGGATTTAGGTTTGGAGTTCACGCAAAAAGGAGGTACAGCGATGATCTTTTTTTTAGCCTTTCTGCTCGCGAGTATGCTGGGTGTCAGCGGGTATATCGCGCAGGTTTTAGGTTGGATATCAGCCATTAGCGCGCTTCTTGGCATGGTCGTTCTGGCAGTGCTGATATACTACACCACGATGTGGTTGACTGCGGGTGATGAAATGGTCACAGGATTGTTTCTTTTTCTTTCACCTGCCTGCGGCCTGATCATTCGTTTTATGGTGGGTTACGGTAAGCGTTAATTTGCACGGCAATAAATCATTATTATTGATGATTGCCATTTTTATATTGGGTTGTCGCGTCCTGTGGGAAAGTGCCAGCCAACTGGCACTTTCGTTGTCAGCCCCCCCGAAACGACCCGGTTAATCCTCTGTTCTTCCGTTCGTGCCTTACTCGGCGACTGACCACTCCTGTGGATAGCGTGCGGGAACGAAACGCACTGTGAGCGCCATCAGTCCGGCGATACAGAGGGCATGGAACGTCCAGTCAAGCCAGTAATTGCCGCTCAGACTGCGCAAGAGTCCAGAGAGCCAGGGAGAGAGGCCAGCAATAATAAAACCAATCCCCTGCATGAAAGCGACTATTTTACCGGAGATTACCGGATGTCGGGCATGGTCGAGCGCCAGCACCAGACATAAAGGAAACGCGCCGCCCAGGCCGATACCGCACACCACCGCCCAGAGAATCGGCAATTGCGCAGGCCAGAGGATAAAACCACAAAAGCCGAGCATCTGTAGTGCCAGCGTGAAAAGCAGCAATTTACGGCGATCCTGATGATGCGCGAGCATAGGCAGTATGAGTGCTCCCGCCGTTTGACCGACGGTCATCAGCGCCAGCAGCGTACCGCTGAACTGTGCACTTTTGCCCAGTTGAATATAGTACGGCGGCAGCCAGGCAATCAGACTGCCGTAACCGCCATTGATCACGCCAAAATAAAGCCCCAGCGTCCAGGCACGCGGGTTGAGGACGACGCACACGGCGGCACCTTTCGGGTGAGTGATCGGCATCTCTGCGGAGCGGCGTTGTGCTAGCCAGCCAACCAGAGCAATCAGCGCGGGCAAGGCCCACCATGCCAGCGAGCGATGCCAGAGTTCGCTGTGTTGCGCGATCCACGGCGTCAGCGCCGCCCCGAGTCCCCCGCCCCCCATCAATGCGGCCGACCAGAGTCCCATCACCTGCGGCATGCGGCGATGAAAAAGACGCTTAATCACCGTGGGCATCACCACCTGAATAATGCCAATGCCAATGCCACCCAGCAGAGCGCTGCTGAGCAGCACAACGCTGTGCGGCGCCAGTTCACGAAGCAACGCGCCGGTCATCACCATCAACAAACTCAAGGCGACACTGATATGCTCGCTGATATGGCGATTGATCCACCCGCCTGCCAGCGCCAACGCGCCCATGGCGATCATCGGTAGCGCCGTGAGCAGCGACGCCACGGCAAAGCTCATGCCGCTGGCGGCGCGCAGCTGTGGCAGAAGCGGGCCGACAGAAGTCAGCAGCGGACGCATGTTCAGGCCTATCAGCACCAGAACCAGCAGCATCAGGCCAACGCGGGGAGTTTTGTTCATGACTGTTTTTCAGCCCAGCGTTGATACACCGCCAGACCGTTAGGCTGCGGAAGATGATGAACGGGCAGGGTTTGCTGCTCGAGAGGCTGCTGTAGTTGCTGATAAATGGCAGCCGTAGAAAGACGGAACGTTTCGCCGTCGCCATTGCTGTTGGCGAACCAGACCTCTTTCACCCCGGTGAGATACATCGCGCTAAGGCACATTGGGCACGGTTGTCCGCTGGCGTAAACCACGCATTCGCGGAGCGCTGCACTGCCTGAATGGGCAGCAATCGCCCGAATGGCATTGAGTTCCGCATGTCCGGTGGGATCATCATCCAGGTGCAGCGTATTGACGGCTTCGGCGATCGCGACGCCGTTGCGGACAATGACCACGCCAAACGGGCGTCCACCCTGTTCAACGTTACGGGCCGCCAGGGCCAACGCCTGTTGCAGATAGTTATCATGTGCAGACATGCTTTACTCCTGTGAGCAAATAAAAGAAGAACGATACGCCTGCGCGTACCGTTCTGATGGATTAAAAAGGCTTCGTTGGCAAGTACTTACCATCCAGAGTAATCACGGCGCGCTCGCCACCTTCTGGATCCGCCACTTTTTTTACATCCAGCCTGAAATTTATGGCGCTGATAATGCCGTCGCCAAATTTTTCGTGGACCAGCGCTTTTAGCGTGGTGCCGTAAACCTGCAACATCTCATAGAAGCGGTACATCGTCGGGTCTGTCGGTACGCGATCGTCAATACTGCCGCGCAGGGGAATGGTCTGTAACAACAGGACTGCATCGCTGTCGAGGGCCAGCTTCTCGCCGATGAGGCGCGCAGCATCGGCCGGGAGGGCATGTTGACCGAGCAGTGCGGCGGTGACAAAGGCTTCGGATAAGCCGGTACCGTCCGCAAGCTGGGCAAATGTGAGATCCTTTTTGGCTTTGCTCAGCAGGATCTGGTCAGCCAGGACCAGGCGAATATCACGGTTAATTTGCGACTGAATCATGATGAATCCTCATTGATACGTTAAAAAATAGCTCAGGCTGCGGATGGCTGGCGGTAAGGCATCGCGCAGGTGTCTGGGTTTTTCGCCAAAGAGACGAACTGTCTGCTGGCACCGTCATAAGCGGCAATCTCTGCACTTTCGATGTCGTAAACCCAGCCGTGTAGCGCGATGCGCCCCTCTTCGAGCGCGAGGCGCACGGAGGGATGGGTCTGGATGTTGGCGAGTTGCGCGATGACGTTTTCACGCACCATTGAGGCCGTTTTCTCAGCCAAAGAGGTGTGCATTCGTGACTCGTTAACGACGCGAGCGGAGTCCGCATAACGCAACCAGTGGTTGACGGCAGGCATATGATCCAGGCAGTGACAGCCGGCAATGGCGGTCATCGCACCGCAGTCTGAGTGTCCGCAGATCACAATGTCGCTGACGCGAAGCGCAGAGACGGCGTATTCCACCGAGGCGGTTACCCCGCCGGGCTCCGGCCCGTATGACGGCACAATATTTCCGGCGTTGCGGATCACGAACAGATCGCCAGGCTCGCGCTGCGTGACCAGTTCGGGAACCAGGCGGCTGTCCGAACAGGAGATGAATAACGCCCGGGGATTTTGCTGGGTGGCAAGGCGTCTGAACAATTCCGCGCGTTCAGGAAAGACCTTGCGCTGAAACTTCAGGAAGCCATCAATAATCTCTTTCACGAATAATCCTCTGTCTCGCTATGCGATGGACACAGGCTACGCACTTCATATCATAAGATAAAAGACTCATTTATAATGGAGGCTATTGGAAAATCTTATAGGTAATGGCGATGCTGGATCGACACACTCACTATTTTCTTGCCGTCGCGGAACATCACGGATTCACTCGTGCAGCGGCGGCGCTGCACGTTTCGCAACCGGCGCTATCACAGCAAATCAGGCAACTGGAGGAGGCGCTGGGCGTTCAGTTGTTCGATCGTAGCGGGCGTTTGACCCGGTTGACCGATGCGGGAGAGGTTTATTTGCGCTATGCGCGTAGCGCGCTACAGGCGCTGGAAGAGGGCAAACGTGCCATTCATGATGTGGAGGATCTGAGCCGGGGGGCCCTGCGCGTCGCGGTGACGCCTACCTTTACCGCCTGGTTTATCGGCCCGTTACTGGCCAAATTCTATACCCGCTATCCTAATGTGACTTTACAGTTGCAGGAGCTCTCGCAGGACAACATCGAAGAGAGGCTGGTCAACGATAAACTGGATGTTGGCATTGCTTTTGATGAGATTCACTCTGCGGATATCGATGCACAACCGTTGCTGACTGAAAACCTGGCCCTGGTTGTGGCGAATCATCATCCGCTGGCGGCACAGGCGTCGGTGGATTTAAGCGTGCTCAATAATGAAAAGTTGATTTTATTGAGCGCGGAGTTTGCTACCCGGGAACAGATTGATCGTTACTGTCGTCAGGCTGGACTGCAACCGCAGATCCACATGGAGGTTAATTCCATCAGCGCGGTGCTGGAACTGGTGCGGCGCACGGGATTATCCACGCTATTGCCTGCGCCTATCGCGTTGCAAAGCAACGATCTGCGGGCCATTTCACTGACGCCACAACTGCTCGAACGCACGGTCGTATTATTGCAGCGCAAAGGCGCCTGGCGAAGCGCCGCCGCCAGGGCGTTTGTCGCGATTGCGCAAGAAGGCGTTAAGACGGTGAAAGCGACACGCTAAGCGGCGTTTCGGCGAGGTAAGCCGCGGAGCAGATTGTGATTGCATAAGGAAAGTAGTTTGGGTATTTTTATGCAGTAAATGTGCATAAAAATAACAGGAGAAGGGAATGTTCAGTCAGTGGATAAAAGCAGGATGTTTGATGATGGCGTTGACCGGGGCCGCTTTTGCAGCACAAGAAACCTACGTGGTCGGCGCGGGTGGCACCTATCGCCCATTTGAATTTGAAAACAGCCAGAAACAACTGGAAGGCTTTGATATCGATATTATTAAAGCCATTGCTAAAGCAGAAAATTTTGATGTCAAACTGGTCAACACGCCGTGGGAAGGTATCTTTGCGACGCTGGGTTCCGGGGATCGCGACATCATTATCTCGGGGATCACCATCACGGATAAACGTAAGCAGATGGTGGATTTTTCTCTTCCTTATTTCCCGGCGGAGCAGTCCATTGTCGTTCCGGCTGATTCAAAAGTGAGTTCTCTGGACTCGCTGAAAACGGAAAAGGTTGGCGTCGTTAACTCCAGCACCGGCGACATTGTGGTTTCTGGCGTTCTCGGGAAAAACAGCACCGCAATTAAGCGTTTCGACAACACGCCGTTAATGCTGCAGGAATTGTTTGAAGATGGCGTCAGCGCGGCGGTTGGCGATGTTGGCGTGGTGAAATACTACATCAAGCAGCATCCGGAAAAACAGTTCAAGCTTGTGCCGGATGCCAAGTTTGAGCGCCAGTATTTTGGTATTGCGGTCGCCAAAGGGAATACCGAATTACAGCAAAAGATTAACGCGGGATTGAAGAAAATCATCGCTGACGGTACCTACGATAAAATTTATAAAACCTGGTTTGACAGTGAAGTCCCGACGCTTCCGTCAGAGTAATTTGCATTATTAATTTATTTTTTAGGCTGACACGCGGTCTGTGTCAGCTTTTTTGCAGGGGAAAACCATGACGGGATTTCGTTGGGAAATCATCCAGGAGTATGCGCCATTATTTATGGAAGGCGCGTGGATGACCATAAAATGCACCATCATCTGTGTCTGTCTTGGCACACTCTGGGGGCTGACGCTGGGGCTGGGCCGCATGGCGAAAGCCGAGCACGGTTTCTGGAAATACGCACTCCGCTATTTTGTTCAATATCCCGTTCGTTTCTACGTCAGCGCCTTTCGCGGAACGCCACTGTTTGTTCAGATCATGGTCGTCCATTTTGCGCTGGTACCGCTGTTCATCAATCCCCGTGACGGAATTCTGGTCACCAGCGGGCTGATGAGCGCCGATTTTGCCCGCGAATTGCGCTCGGGCTACGGGGCTTTCTTATCCTGTATTGTGGCGATCACGCTGAATGCCGGAGCTTATGTTTCTGAGATCTTCCGCGCGGGGATCCAGTCGATTGACCCCGGTCAGATGGAGGCCTCGCGAGCGCTGGGGATGCCGTGGTGGAAAACCATGCGCAAAGTCATTCTGCCTCAGGCTTTTCGCCGTATTCTTCCACCGCTGGGCAATAACGCCATTGCGATTGTCAAAGATTCCTCACTCGCCTCGGCGATCGGTCTTGCCGATTTGGCCTACGCGGCGCGTACGGTTTCAGGCGCTTACGCCACCTACTGGGAACCCTACCTGACCATTTCACTGGTGTACTGGGTACTCACCTTCCTGCTGGCGCAGCTGGTTAACCGTCTGGAAAAAAGGTTTGGTAAAAGTGATCCACATTAAAAATTTACATAAACATTTTGGTGACAACCACGTTCTGCGCGGGATTGACTGTGATATCAAACCGCAGGAAGTGGTGTGCATCATTGGCCCGTCAGGGTCCGGGAAAAGCACCTTTTTACGCTGTATGAATGCGCTTGAGACAGTCACCGAAGGCGAAGTGATGGTGAATGGTTTTGCCGTTCACGATCGCAAAACCGATCTCAATAAAATGCGCGAAAGCGTGGGGATGGTGTTCCAGCGTTTTAATCTGTTTCCGCACATGACGGTGCTGGACAACCTGATGATGGCACCGCAAATGTTGTTGGGGCTCTCGCGTCGAGATGCGACCAGCCGGGCAGAAATGTTGCTGGAAAAGGTCGGATTAAGCGATAAACGCGACGCCTGGCCTTCACGCCTGTCGGGCGGTCAACAGCAACGTGTGGCGATTGCCCGCGCGCTGGCAATGAACCCCTCGATCATGTTGTTCGATGAGCCAACCTCGGCGCTGGATCCAGAGTTAGTGGGGGATGTGCTGGAGGTTATGAAGAATCTGGCCAATGAAGGCATGACCATGGCGATTGTCACTCACGAAATGGGGTTCGCCCGTGAAGTGGCTGATCGGGTCATCTTCATCGATCACGGTATTATCCAGGAAGAGGGATCGCCTGACGTGCTTTTTACATCGCCAGCGAATCCGCGAACGGCTGAATTTTTAAGTAAGGTTCTTTGATATTAGAGGCCAGATCGGTATTTCCCGATCTGGCCAATTACGTCAAAATCCGATCTGCTCTTTTATCGTTTTGCTACTGCCGTTTGTTTTTACTGGCGCGATGCCCGCATCACGCGATTGCACGGAGGCATACATCTGGCTGGCGCCAATAATCTGATGATTACCTGCTTTCAATACAAAACGGAATTGATCGTTTGTACTCTTACTCAATTCAAACCAACCGGCCATCATTATCGCCTTTTTGAAAAGAGAGGAATTACCGGACCGTATTGAGCATCGTTTAGTGATAATTTATCAGGCACTATTCGAAGGGAACTGTAAAGTCTCAAACTAGTCGCGATGCAGAAGGAGAGAAATGAAACAGATCAATGTGCGTCTCGCAAAGCTCAGAAGTCGGTTTCCGCCGCCGGTCATTTTGTTAATCTTTGTGGTCGGGGATTGTTTGACCGCAAATCCGCGTTTTACCTTTGGCCTGGTCACCCAGGTGCTGAGTCTGGCGATTGCTGCAGTCAGTCTTGGCATCATTCTGACGACCGCGTGGCACATGCATGTGAGTCGCACTACCCTCAATCCACTACAGGCGGATAAAACAACGACGCTGGTTACGCACGGATGTTATGCCTGGAGTCGAAATCCTATTTATCTTGGACTGATCGGTGTGCAATTTGCCGTTGCGCTCTGGATGGGCAGTCTGCCTGGCATGATTGCCGTGCCGCTCTTTATGCTGGCGGTGGCCCGGTTGCATATCGATTTTGAAGAGTTCGAGTTACATAAGCGTTTTGGTGCTCAGTGGGAGCACTACACTAAACAGGTTCGCCGCTGGCTATAAAGGCAGGATGTCGACTATCCGCAGACCGCGTCAACAAATGCGATGGCATCAGCGACAGCATGGCGCGCCTGCCACGCAAGGTATCCGGGGCTGTCTGCGTCACAAAAGCCGTGCTGTGCATCGTACATATGACATTGCACCAGGGGCAATGTTTCCAGCTTCTGTTGTAGCGCCGTAGGGTCGAATGACGGCTCATGGCGAGCCATGATCATCAGCGCAGGGCAGTGCGGTAACTCATCGCTGTACTGGCGAATGCGAGAGCCATAATGACAAATAACCCCGTCACACAAGCCGCTTCCTGCGACCCGCCATGCGAGCGTTGCCCCGGTGCTGTAGCCGATGACAATCAATTTGCGATGTTGCGCACGCAGTGTGGTAAGCAACGTTAAGATGGGTTGTGGATCAAAACCAACGTGGTTTGAAAAATAGCGATACGCCTCGTCCTGCTGAGCATAGCTGTACGGCGCGTCATGCGGAAAAAGTGCGGGGGCGTAGACATCGAAACCACGCGCCCGCCACATTTCCCTGGTGCGATGTATATGCGCATTGATGCCGTAGATTTCATGCAGGATCACGACGGCATCTGACCGTTGGGTTGGCATCGGCGGTTTAGTCGTCTGCTTTGTGTGCCCAGGCAGGCATGGATGTCAGGTAACGGATTGCGCGCTTACGTGACTCCTCAGGGCCCACTTTTTGCCAGGAATCCAGAAATCCTGCCAGACCGGAAACGGCGTCATCCCAGGGCTTCAGATTGCCTTCGGCATCGCTGCAATAGGCACAGTATTTATCGCTCGCCCCTTTGGCATCGGGTGCGGAAAGTGGCATTCCGCAGGCATGGCAAAACTGTTCTTGCTGTGACATTTCACGCTCCTTGTATCCTGTGGTTGATGAATGAATATACGGTTATTTTTCGAGAAGAATCCGATGCCAGATCAAATAACCCTGATAGTAGTGTCACAAATATTGATTTGATTTATGTATTGAGAGGCCTGGGGTCTGTTAGTCTTGCTGGCCTATCGGTAACTCAAGGGATTGTTGTGCTGGAAATCTTTTCTTAACCCACTGAAAAATATCTTCAAATATTTTTCGCATAGCAAAATTCATGGTTCGTCCAGGACGAATCCGTTTTTGTATGGGTTAAAAAAGGGTCAACATGCACGTCACATGGACTGTCAGTCCCGTGGGATATCAGCGCATTGCGAAGCGCTGTCCTGCCTGCAATATCAAACGCGATTTCATCCCTTCCGGGGCTTTCAGAATGAATTCGCAAAAGAAGCTGCTTGATGTCTGGAGCATCTATAAGTGCCTTCATTGCGATTATACCTGGAATATCAATCTGTTCTCTCGACTCCCTGTCAGCCGTATTGACCGCGATCTTTTTGCGCGGATCGTTGGCAATGACGCAAGCGCGATCCTGTTTTTCGCTCACGATCGCCAGGTTTTGAAGCGAAATAATGCTGAGCTTTCCGGTAGCCCGGAGTTTGCTGTTCGCGAACAGTGGCGGATGACGCTTGCCCGGCATCAACAGGTGAAGGTCACTATCCGCTTAACGACCGCCTTTCAGGTCAGTCTGTTGTCGGTGATGAAAAAGCAGTTACGACTCAGTACGGGGGAGGTCGCGCGACGGATTGCAGAAGGGAAGATTCGCGGCATTACGCTGCGTGAGCTAAAAAATCGCAAAATTCATGATATGGCGTATGAGTTTTGGATGAGCCCCGACGCGTTCTACGCGACCCGAAAAATACACATCGGAGTGAAACGCTAAACCAGACGACGCCCGCCAGTATGGCGGGCGTCACCGTCCAACGAGTCAATCCTGCGAGGGATATCGCGTTTCCGTGATGAGGTCTTTTTATTTTACGGACAATTTCTCCTGAAATATCAATCTTCAAGTGAGATAAATTCTTCGCAAAAAGGCGTATAGGGACGCAGATTCGCGTAATTCCGCGAGAAGCGAAGTCTGCGGTCAATATTTTTGACCAGCCTGTTTGTGGAATCTTCATTCAGGAGTTTACACACGTGCCGTGTATCCAGACGTAATATTTTGCACGCCTCCAGCGTTGGACAGAAATTCATGGAATGGAACGTGATCTGTTTTTCACTTCTCGCCACCACAGGCATTTCATCAACTGTGGTGTGAAATCGACTTACCAGCAAGCGATGGGCCGCTTCTAACAGATTGCTGTGTTCAGCACGCAGTATCGCGCTATTCTCACAGAACCAGGCCGTTCGACGCGCAATGGAATCGGCATTCAGCGCCCTAAGATCGTCATCGGTCGCCGAACGTAGTCTATTGATTTCATTTCGAACATCCGCGCGATAAAGAGTTGCGCATTCTCGCTGAAGAATACCTTTATGTACGGTAATATCCATTCCTGCTTTATCAAACGCTTCAGTACAGAGGAATAAAATCCGCCGCCGCCCCTGGGCCAGCGCATCCTGAATAGAGTATCCAAAGGCTATCTCTTTGATACCTGACCACGCAATGGCGAAGGCACACATCGGACAGGGTTCACTGGTTGAGAGAAGAAGACAACCGGATAAATCTTTGCCGATCTTTTTCCCGGCGAGTTTAATGGCATTAATTTCCGCGTGCGATGTCGGGTCTGATTCTGTTTCCTCACCATCATGCGCAGAGGCAATGATTTCCCCATCCTTGATGATGACTGCGCCAAAACCTTTATTCCCTTCACGCAGACTTTCTTCTGCTTCACGAATGGCGTGGCGCATATAGGATTCAAGTTGAATAATATCATCCATAAGTTATTTATTCCGTGGCATATTTTTATGAATTATTACACCGCCGTTATTCCGCTGGCAAGGAACAATAACAGAATTTACTGCTGCACAAAAAAGCGTTATTTACGTAAGGTTTGGTGACTCATTATTTATTTGAAAAGAGATTTCTGCATAAACGCGCCGATCCCCTGTGCGATGCCGCCGAATAAAAACATCAGTATTCCCGGAACGACTGACGCCGTGCCAAACGGCTGCGCGTTTTTTCGCAACCGTCTTTTTTTGCAAAACACAATTAATGCGTTCTTATTACAAAAATAGTTTCTATTCGCATCTTATCTATTCTTGCGGTCGCTGTAATTCCATACTTTTTATCTGGTTATCTGTGAATGCTTTCACAACATCCATTCAGTCATAAGCCTAGCCTCATAAGTAGCTATTTGTACTCAGTTTGCCTTACGTAAACTTATTATTAAGGAATGGCATATGTCGCAACGAGACTACCTTGATGAACTGATTCCTGGCTTCACGCCCTTGTTGGCTATCAAAGAAGCTTCCCGCTGTTTGTTGTGTCACGACGCACCGTGCAGCCAGTCCTGTCCGGCGGAAACAGACCCGGGGAAATTTATCCGCTCTGTTTATTTCCGTAACTTTAAGGGCGCGGCCGAAACCATTAGAGAAAATAACGCGCTTGGCGCCGTCTGCGCCCGGGTATGTCCCACGGAAAAACTCTGCCAGCGCGGCTGTTCCCGTTCCGGAATTGATAAACCTATCGATATTGCCCGTTTGCAACGGTTTGTCACCGACTTTGAACGACAAACGCAGATGCAGATTTATCAGCCAGGCCGTAAAGATAAGGGCAACGTCGCCATCGTGGGGGCGGGCCCAGCCGGGTTGCAGGCCAGTGTCACGTTGTGCAATCTGGGCTATGACGTCACTGTGTTCCAAAAAACGGCTCAACCCGGCGGTTGGTTGCGCCACGGCATTCCTGAATTCCGTCTGCCGCAATCGGTGCTGGACGCTGAAATTGCGCGTATTACGGAAATGGGGGTGACAATCCGCTGTGGCTGCGAGATTGGCAACACTGTCACGCTGGAGGCGCTCAAAGCTGAATATCGCGCTGTCCTGCTGACGGTCGGCCTGTCAAAAGGCATGTCGCTGCCGTTGTTTAATGACGCGGGGACGGCAGAAATCGCCGTCGACTTTTTAAAACGCGCGCGTGGCAAGGCGGGTGGCATATCCGTGCCGCAAAGCGCGCTGGTGATTGGCGGCGGCGATGTCGCCATGGACGTGGCCAGTACGCTCAAAATTCTCGGCTGTGAATCGGTTACCTGCGTGGCGCGTGAAGAGCTTGCGGAGTTCCCGGCCAGTGAAAAAGAGTTCACCACCACCCAGGCGCTGGGCGTCTCTATCATTGATGGCTTTACGCCAACGGCAGTTGACGGAAATAAGGTCACCTTCAGGCACGTGCGCCTGCCTGGCGAGCTATCTCTGACCGCAGAAAAAATTATCCTCGCCGTCGGTCAGCATGCCGGGCTGGAAGCCTTCTCCGGCATTCGGGTACAACGCAATACCGTCGACACTCAACATTACCAGACTGCAGTTCCGGGACTGTTCGCCGCTGGCGATATCGTCCAGGGAGATAAAACCGTGGTGTATGCCGTTAAAACCGGGAAAGAAGCCGCTCAAGCCATTCATCACTATTTAGAGGAGGCGTCATCATGCTAACCAAAGATCTCTCTATTACCTTCTGCGGCGTGAAGTTTCCCAATCCGTTCTGCCTCTCTTCTTCCCCGGTCGGCAATTGCTATGAGATGTGCGCTAAAGCCTACGATAGCGGCTGGGGCGGCATCGTTTTTAAAACCATCGGTTTCTTTATCGCCAACGAAGTTTCTCCCCGCTTCGACCATCTGATTAAAGAAGACACCGGGTTTATCGGCTTTAAAAACATGGAGCAGATTGCTGAGCACCCGCTGGCAGAAAATCTTGCGGCGATTCGTCGGCTCAAACAAGATTACCCGGATAAGGTGCTGATCGCCTCGATCATGGGGGAAAATGAGCAGCAGTGGCAGGATCTGGCGCGTCTGGTCGAAGAGGCTGGCGCGGATATGATTGAATGCAACTTCTCCTGTCCGCAGATGACCTCTCACGCCATGGGGAGCGATGTGGGGCAAAGTCCTGAACTGGTGGAGAAATATTGCCAGGCGGTGAAACGCGGCTCTTCTCTGCCGATGCTCGCTAAAATGACGCCCAATATCGGCGATATGTGCGAGGTTGCGCTGGCGGCGAAACGCGGTGGTGCCGATGGTATTGCCGCCATCAACACCGTCAAGTCAATTACCAATATTGACCTCAAGCGTAAATTGGGTCTGCCAGTCGTCAATGGCAAATCCAGTATTTCGGGCTATTCAGGTAAAGCGGTGAAACCGATTGCCCTGCGCTTCATTCAGCAGCTACGCACCCATCCTGAGCTGAAAGATTTTCCGATTAGCGGTATCGGTGGAATTGAAACCTGGGAAGATGCTGCCGAGTTCTTGCTGCTGGGCGCCGCAACACTTCAGGTGACAACCGGCATCATGCAGTACGGTTATCGCATTGTTGAAGATATGATCAGTGGCTTGTCGCACTATCTTAACGATCAGGGTTTCGACTCGCTGGATGAGATGGTGGGGCTGGCAAATGCCAATATCGTTCCGGCAGAAGATCTCGACCGCAGTTATATCGTTTACCCGCATATTAATCAGGAAAAATGCGTCGGCTGCGGTCGTTGCTACATTTCTTGCTTCGACGGTGGTCATCAGGCGATGGAGTGGAACGAACAGACGCGGACCCCGCACTGCAATACCGAAAAATGCGTCGGCTGCCTGCTGTGCGGCCATGTTTGCCCGGTCGCGTGTATCAGCCTCGGAGAGGTAGTATTCAAACCCGGCGAAAAAGCGCATTCGGTCACCCTTTAACGCCCGGACGTTTTCCGGCTCACCACGGTGGGCCGGATGGTGTCCCCTGCAGGAATCGAACCTGCAACTAGCCCTTAGGAGGGGCTCGTTATATCCATTTAACTAAGGGGACGAGGCGGCACGAGTATACCGGTTTTTGTTTGCCCCGGTAAGAGAGTGACCGCCTGACTGTTCAAACCGTCGCCATTCAGGACTGTTTTTCCTCCTTTTTCTTCGCATTGTCTCTTTTTTGTGCCGCGATTCTGGCTTCTTCTTTGCGGGCGTTGCTCATATCGTTGCGGATCTGCGCGTGGCTCATCAGGGCAAAGATAAAGGTGCCGCCGCAAATGTTTCCGGCAAGTGTGGGTAAGGCAAACGGCCAGAGGAAGTCGCTCCAGTGCAGCGTGCCGTTAAATACCAGATAGAGAATTTCGACCGACCCGACGACGATGTGGGTGGTATCGCCCAACGCAATCAGCCACGTCATCAGGATGATCACCACAATTTTCGCTGCACCCGCCGCCGGGAACATCCAGACCATGGTGGCAATCAGCCAGCCGGAAATAATGGCATTGGCAAACATCTCCGTAGGGGAATTTTTCATCACGTCCATGCCGATCTTCACGAACGCATCGCGGGTCTCTTCGTTGAAAATGGGCATGTATTCAAAGGCCCACGCCGCGACGCCGGTGCCCAGCACGTTCCCCAGCAGTACGATACCCCACAGTCGCATCAACAGGCCCGCGTTACTGAGCGTCGGATTCTGCATGACGGGCAGCACGGCGGTGACGGTGTTTTCAGTGAACAACTGCTGGCGAGCCATGATGACGATGATAAAGCCAAAGGTATAGCCGAGATTCTCCAGCAAGAAACTGCCGGGTACCCCCTCCAGTTCAACGTGGAAGATCCCTTTTGCCAGCAGCGAAGCCCCCATCGAAAGCCCGGCGGCGATGGCAGACCACAGCAATGCCATCGCGTCCCGTTCCAGCTCTTTCTCCCCGTCCTGACGAATATGCTCATGAATCGCCATCGCCCGCGAGGGGAGGCGATCCTCATCCAGTTCTATCTTCTTCCCATCCTGTTTTTCTTCACTTTCGACGGCAAGCTCGTCGCTATGTTTATCTAATTTGTCGTTTTCATGATCGACCATTATTCGTCTCCGGTATAAGCACTGACACGTTAAAGCGTAGCGGTTTTTAGCCTCCCCCCTGTCAGGACATGTTCTGAAAACGCAAAAATGGTAACGTTTGTTTTTCTTCATCCCGCTAAAATAGAAGCGCGACGATTCTGGTGTGACCAGGCTATGATCAAATCAACAAGTTCGGTGATATAGACATCGTTTGACGTACTGTTACAATCGCTCACACCTTTACAGGCGGATACGATAGCGTTCCGTCATGGATGGCAATCAGCGATAGCCATAATTAACAGGGAGACATTTATGAAGCTTCGCCTGTCGGCGCTTGCGCTGGGAACCACACTGCTGGTGGGGTGTGCGAGTTCCGGCACAGAACAGCAGGGGCGTTCAGACCCGTTTGAAGGGTTCAACCGCACCATGTACAACTTCAACTTTAATGTGTTGGATCCGTATATCGTTCGACCGGTGGCCGTCGCCTGGCGTGATTATGTTCCGCAGCCTGCCCGTAATGGTCTGAGCAACTTCACTGGCAACCTGGAAGAGCCGGCGGTGATGGTGAACTATTTCCTGCAGGGCGATCCGTATCAGGGGATGGTGCATTTCACCCGCTTCTTCCTCAACACGATCCTGGGGATGGGGGGCTTTATTGACGTCGCCGGTATGGCGAACCCGAAACTGCAGCGTGTTGAACCGCATCGCTTCGGCAGCACTTTAGGTCACTATGGCGTAGGTTACGGTCCTTACGTGCACTTACCGTTCTATGGTAGCTGGACGATCCGTGATGATGGCGGCGATATGGCGGATACATTATATCCGGTGCTCTCCTGGCTGACCTGGCCGATGTCTATCGGTAAATGGACGGTTGAAGGGATTGAAACCCGTGCCCAGTTGCTGGATTCCGATGGTCTGCTGCGTCAGTCTTCCGATCCCTACATTATGGTTCGTGAAGCTTACTTCCAGCGTCATGATTTTATCGCTGATGGCGGCAAGCTCAAGCCGCAGGAAAACCCGAACGCGCAGGCGATTCAGGATGAACTCAAAGAGATCGATTCCGAGTAAGCCAGATTGAGCAAATAAAAAGGTGAGCTAAAAAGCTCACCTTTTTTACATCTGCAAGAAATCAGAATGCGTAGTTGAAGTTGGTACCGAACAGCCAGGCTTTACCTTCAGACTCGAACTGGTACGGACCTTCGTTAATCTTAACGCTCTGACCGTGCATGTAAGAGACACCAACGTCCACAGACGCATCTTTATTGAAGGCGTAGGTGGTACCGGCGCTCAGCCAGAAGCGGTCTTGATCCGGAATAGAGATAGAGCGGTTTTGTGATGGAACCGGGCTATCATCGAAGGCGATACCGGTACGGAACGTCCAGTTATCATCGTAGTAGTAGGTGGTTCCCAGTGCGATGCGGTAAGCGTCTTTAAAGCCTTCATGTTTCTGGAACAGCGTATCACCACTGGTGGATTTCGCTTTCAGCTCCTGGAACTGACTCCAGCTGGTATAGGCCAGGCTGTAGTGGATAGCCCACTGCGGCGCTACGCGGTTATAACCGGACACTTCCCACATTTCTGGCAGGTTAAGCGTCAGGTAACCTGACTGAGTGGCGCCGCCGGTAGCGGTCGGGATACCCAGGTTGTAGTTGTTGATCGCCGGAGGCAGATCGCTGCTGTAATTACCTTTAAAGTCAATTTTGACTTCAGAACGGTAGGTCAACGCGTAGCGGTTGTTTTTATCCAGTTCATACAGGATCCCGGCGTTCCAGCCGAAGCCCCATTGGTTACCATTCAGATGAGCAATTTTGGTATCGCTTGGGATGCCATTTGCGGTGGCAGCCAGTTGCTGACCCTGCGGCGTTTGTCCGGCAGGAGAGTTCATCACCTGACCGGCGACCAGTTGCCCCAGGTCACCGGCGAAGCGTTCGATTTTCGCACGCGCATAAACGGCGTTCAGACCAAGACCGAAGCTCCAGGCGTCGTCTAAGCGATAGGCGCCGCTTAAGTTGAGGTTCATGGTTTCGAGGTCGGTGGTACCGCCAACAGAACCGCCTGCGTAGGTATCGTTGAACTCTGTTGCCAGACCGTAGTTAGAGGTAATTGATGCCCCCCAACCGAACTGATCGTTAATTGGCGCAACAAAGTGTGCGTTTGGCACCCATGCCGTTGGCGCGATGTTATCGGCATCAAGGCTACGGCCAGACGGAGAGCGTCCGCTGATGTTGACGTCCGGATCGATATAGACCGCACCCGCAGAGAACGTCGGGCGATCGAACATTGTGATCAGCGCTGGGTTACGGCTGACGTTACCTGCATCGTCTGCGATAGCGCCTTCACCCGAATAGGCCCGGCCGAGGCCAGAGGAAGAAAATTCGTTTAACTGAAAGCCTGCAGACCAGGCCTGGGTGGAGATAATTGCCACTGCGACTGCGAGAGCAGACTTTGTTAACAGGGTTTTCTGGCTCATGACCATAACCTCAATTGATTTATTTTTATACAAACTATGTTACATGGTGTAACAGGAGCGCGAAGTGTAGGGTCTGTGGTACAACATAGAAATCAGACCAGTGGCGTGAGTATAGGTCTGACCAGCTGAAATGTTGCAAGTATGTTTATAACTTTTTTCAATTGTGATCTTAAAAACGCGATCCAGCTGGCAAAATTGACGGTTTGCGCACTCACCCTTTTAGGTGAAATTTGTTTTAGATCATTTTTAATTGTGATTTCGGTCACTTATCGCATTTCGCACAATTAACAACTGGAGAGGTGAATGTGGGGGGCGTAAAATATCCCCATCGTTTATCTGGCACCCTGGGTGCGAAATACAGAGGAAATCTACAATGAGTAAATGCAGTGCTGATGAAACCCCGGTTTGCTGCTGTATGGATGTTGGTACCATCATGGACAACTCCGATTGCACCGCATCATACAGCCGCGTGTTCGCTAACCGCGCAGAAGCTGAAGAGACGCTGGCGGCGCTGACCGAAAAAGCCCGTAGCGTGGAATCTGAACCGTGCAAAATCACCTCGACCTTCACCGAAGAGTCTGACGGCGTGCGTCTGGATATCGATTTTGTCTTCGCCTGCGAAGCCGAAACCCTGATTTTCCAGCTGGGTCTGCGTTAATCCCGCCTCGTTGTTTCTGATGCCCCGGTGAGTTTTCCCCGGGGCATTTTCGTTTCAGGCAGTGATTATTCACTGTGTCGTAGCTCTCACTTTCTTTGCGCTCCGCTTGGCTAAATGTAAAAAATTGGTTAAGACTATGATCAGGTCAGACCACTTATTTATTTTTTACAGGGGAGTGTTATGAGTCAGGCATTACCGCTGGTCACCCGTCAGGGCGATCGCATCGCCATCGTGAGCGGATTACGTACGCCTTTTGCCCGTCAGGCGACCGCATATCATGGCATTCCCGCCGTCGATCTCGGCAAAATGGTGGTTGGCGAACTGCTTGCACGCAGTGAAATCTCTGCTGATGTGATTGAACAACTGGTTTTTGGCCAGGTGGTACAGATGCCGGAAGCGCCGAACATCGCGCGTGAAATTGTGCTCGGGACCGGGATGAATGTGCATACCGATGCCTACAGCGTCAGTCGTGCCTGTGCAACTAGTTTTCAGGCAGTGGCTAACGTCGCAGAAAGCCTGATGGCCGGCACCATTCGTGCGGGTATCGCCGGTGGGGCTGATTCATCTTCGGTGCTGCCCATTGGCGTCAGCAAAAAACTGGCGCGGGTGCTGGTCGATGTCAACAAAGCCCGCACGATGGGGCAGCGTCTGAAACTCTTTTCCCGTCTGCGCTTGCGCGATCTGATGCCCGTCCCGCCTGCTGTGGCGGAATACTCAACCGGTCTGCGAATGGGCGATACCGCTGAGCAGATGGCGAAAACCTACGGGATTACCCGTGAACAACAGGATGCCCTGGCGCATCGCTCTCATCAGCGGGCTGCCCTGGCGTGGGCAGAAGGTAAGCTCGCCGATGAAGTCATGACCACTTACACACCGCCTTTTAAAGAGCCCCTGTCTGAAGATAACAATATTCGCGGCAACTCCACGCTGGCAGATTACGCCAGACTGCGTCCGGCATTTGACCGCAAGCATGGCAGCGTTACGGCGGCAAACAGCACTCCGCTGACCGATGGCGCGGCGGCAGTCATCCTGATGACGGAATCTCGAGCGAAAGAGTTGGGGCTGGTTCCGCTCGGCTATCTGCGCAGCTACGCGTTTACCGCGATCGATGTCTGGCAGGATATGCTGCTGGGTCCGGCCTGGTCTACGCCGCTGGCGCTGGAACGTGCGGGCATCACAATGGCCGATCTGACGCTTTTCGATATGCACGAAGCCTTTGCCGCGCAGACGCTTGCCAATCTCCAGTTACTTGGCAGTGAGCGTTTTGCCCGCGACGTGCTCGGTCGAAGCCATGCCACTGGCGAAGTGGATGACAGCAAATTTAACGTACTTGGCGGTTCAATTGCCTTTGGACATCCATTTGCCGCGACGGGCGCGAGGATGATCACGCAAACGCTGCACGAATTACGTCGTCGTGGTGGCGGCTTTGGCCTGGTCACCGCCTGCGCAGCGGGTGGGCTGGGTGCGGCAATGGTTCTGGAGGCGGAATAATGGAAATGACATCGGCTTTTACGCTTAACGTGCGTCTGGACAACGTCGCGGTCATCTCTGTTGATGTCCCCGGAGAAAAGATGAATACCCTTAAGGCGGAGTTTGCCTCGCAGGTACGCATCATTCTTAAACAGATTCGCGAGAACAAGGCGATTCGCGGCGTCGTCATTATTTCTGCAAAAGCGGACAATTTTATTGCCGGGGCGGATATCAATATGATTGGCCGCTGCAAAAGCGCCCAGGAAGCAGAAACGCTGGCGCGACAGGGGCAGCAACTGATGGCCGAGATTAACGCGCTGCCGATTCCGGTGGTGGCCGCCATTCACGGCGCTTGCCTGGGTGGCGGACTTGAACTGGCGCTGGCCTGTCATACTCGCGTTTGCACGGACGATGCAAAAACCGTACTCGGTTTACCGGAAGTGCAACTCGGGCTGCTGCCGGGGTCGGGCGGTACCCAACGGCTACCCCGACGGGTGGGTGTTAGTACGGCGCTGGATATGATCCTCACTGGTAAGCAACTTCGCGCGAAGCAGGCGCTGAAAGCGGGGCTGGTGGATGAGGTAGTCTCGCAGACGATCCTGCTGGATGCTGCCGTGGAATGGGCGAAAAAAGATCGTCCCGTTCACCGCGCTTTACCGGTTCGTGAACGTATTCTGGCGGGCCCGCTCGGACGGGCGTTGCTGTTCCGCATGGTTAGCAAGAAAACAGAACAGAAAACCCAGGGAAATTACCCGGCGACAGAACGTATTTTACAGGTGATTGAAACCGGACTGGCACAGGGGAGTAGCAGCGGCTATGACGCGGAGGCGCGCGCGTTTGGCGAGCTGGCGATGACGCCGCAATCGCAGGCGTTACGCAATATCTTTTTTGCCAGTACGGACGTGAAAAAGGATCCGGGCAGCGAGGTGCCGCCAGGGCCGCTTAACAGCGTCGGCGTATTAGGTGGTGGACTGATGGGAGGCGGTATTGCGTACGTCACAGCCTGTAAAGGTGGCTTGCCAGTTCGTATCAAAGACATAAATACCAAAGGAATCAATCACGCGCTGAAATACAGCTGGGATCAGCTTGAAACGAAGGTACGTCGTCGGCATATCAAAGCCAGTGAACGTGACAAACAGCTGGCGCTAATATCGGGTTCGACCGACTATCGCGGCTTTTCCCATCGCGACCTGGTGATTGAAGCGGTATTTGAAGATCTGTCGTTAAAACAACAGATGGTGGCGGAAGTTGAGCAGAATTGCGCATCCCACACCATTTTTGCCTCCAACACGTCATCTTTACCGATTAGCGATATTGCGGCCAAAGCGGCCAGGCCTGAGCAGGTGATTGGTCTGCACTTCTTTAGCCCGGTAGAAAAAATGCCGCTGGTGGAGGTGATTCCGCATGCTATGACGTCGGGGCAAACCATCGCCACTACGGTTAAGCTGGCGAAAAAACAGGGCAAAACGCCAATTGTGGTGCGTGATAAGGCTGGGTTCTACGTAAACCGCATTCTTGCGCCGTATATCAATGAAGCGATTCGCCTGCTGACCGAAGGTGAGCGGGTCGAGCAGATCGACAGCGCACTGGTAAAGTTTGGTTTTCCGGTTGGGCCAATCCAACTTTTGGATGAGGTCGGAATCGACACAGGCACTAAAATTATACCGATACTGGAAGCCGCTTATGGCGAGCGTTTTAGCGCCCCTGCAAATGTTGTTTCATCAATTTTGAATGACGATCGCAAAGGTAGAAAAAATGGTCGGGGTTTCTATCTTTATGGGGCGAAAGGGCGTAAAAGCAAAAAACAGGTCGACCCTACAATTTATACGCTTATAAGCGCTCAGGGGCAGAGCCGGCTCTCCGCTTCGCAGATTGCGGAACGCTGCGTCATGTTAATGCTCAATGAGGCGGCGCGCTGCTTCGATGAGCAGGTGATCCGTAGCGCGCGCGACGGTGACATTGGCGCAGTGTTTAGTATTGGTTTTCCTCCGTTTCTCGGTGGCCCGTTCCGTTATATGGATTCTCTCGGGGCGGGTGAAGTGGTTGCGGTATTGCAACGTCTGGCTTCGCTGTATGGTCCGCGGTTCACGCCGTGCGATACGTTGTTACAGATGGCGGAGCGGGGTGAAAGTTTCTGGAAAGCAGATGCAACTGACCTGAAAGAACAAGGTCAAATGTAAGGTATATCCGCACTGAATGGCTGTGGGTTGGTTAAATTGTAAACACAGATTGACTATACTTACGCCATTGAGGTAAAACACAGCGTTTCATTCAGTGAACGGATAAGGCACAATGCCGGCCACTGCATTACAGCAACCCTGAGGGGTTTTGGCTGGGGTGCGTGTGATTCTGGTTAACAAAAGCGGTGCAATATGCAAGTTTTTATCATGCGTCACGGCGACGCGGCCCTCGATGCCGCCAGTGATTCGGTTCGTCCCTTAACCCCCTGCGGTTGTGACGAATCACGCCTTATGGCGAACTGGCTGAAAGGTCAAAAAGTGGATATCGAACGTGTTCTGGTGAGCCCGTTCCTGCGAGCCGAACAAACGTTGGATGTGGTAGGGGGATGCATGAACCTGCCACGCGACGTGGATGTTTTGCCGGAGTTGACTCCCTGCGGCGATGTCGGTCTGGTCAGCGCCTATTTGCAGGCTCTGGCCAATGAAGGCGTAGCCACCGCGCTGGTAATCTCCCACCTTCCGTTAGTGGGTTATCTGGTGTCCGAGCTGTGTCCAGGCGAAACGCCGCCGATGTTTACCACCTCCGCGATTGCCAGTGTGACGCTGGATGAAAGCGGAAAAGGGGTGTTCAACTGGCAGATGAGCCCGTGCAACCTCAAAATGGCGAAAGCGATTTAACCGCTGTATTCTCTGTAAAGAACCGCTGATGCGGCTCTTCAGACTGCTGACAAAGAAGAAAAAACGTGGTTTTTCCTTCTTTGTGGTTATCAGCCGAAAATCAATAAATTGATTTTCCTGGTTTTTTAATGAGGTGCTCTCTGCTTGTCGGGGGGCCGGAATCAGGTTTATCACTACGCTAAAGAGCCGCTGATGCGGCTCTTGTTGTTTCTGTGCTCAGGGCAGTTCCGGCGGCGCCCACTCTTCCACTTCGATTAACACCAGCAGCGCGGCATCGCCGCCGTACTCTTTCGGTGCCTGATGGAAGGCCATGACGTGCGGATGCTGCGCCAGCCACAGCGGCGTCTGTTGTTTCAGCACATGTTTGCCGTGACCGTGCATCACGCAGGCGCAAAACACATGTTCCCGGCGGCAGGCGGCAATCAGCGCGCCCAGTTCCTGCTTTGCCTGAAGCTGCGTCAGACCGTGTAAATCGAGAAACAGCTCCGGAGAGTAATCGCCACGGCGCATTTTCTTCAGCTCGAAATGGCTCACGTCAGGACGGACATATTTGACCGGGCCTTCCGTATTCAGCAGCGGCTGAAACTCATCAGAGAAATAATGGCTGGCATCGGCCTGCTCCGAAAGCAGCCGCTTAACCGGCACCTCGGTGATCTTTTTACGCAGCGGGCGATGAACAATGGTGTCCTGTTTAATCTGACGGGTGCCGGTCATCAGCTGCCGGAACAGCGCCTGGTCCTCCTCGCTCAGCGATGTTTTCTTTTTCATTCTGCGATCTCATCTTTTTTTATTGTCCGTTAGTTTACCCGACTCGATGCGGATGCGAATGCTCAAAACGCAATTTTCACCCGCAACCCCTGCGTGATTGCTGATTTATCGCCGTCTTCATGGCAAACTAGCCGCCGAAATTAATGCGAGCATGCCCTGGAGGAACAGGTGGATAAAATTTTCGTTGATGAAGCAGTGAGTGATCTGCATACCATTCAGGACATGTTGCGCTGGGCGGTCAGCCGTTTTAGCGCGGCGAACATCTGGTACGGTCACGGTACCGATAACCCGTGGGATGAAGCCGTGCAACTGGTGTTGCCATCGCTGTATCTGCCGCTTGATATTCCAGAAGATATGCGTACCGCGCGCCTGACCTCCAGCGAACGCCATCGTATTGTTGAGCGCGTAATCCGCCGTGTGAACGAACGTATTCCGGTGGCCTATCTGACCAACAAAGCCTGGTTCTGCGGCCATGAGTTTTATGTTGATGAGCGCGTGCTGGTGCCGCGTTCTCCAATTGGTGAGTTGATCAACAACCGCTTTGCGGGGCTGGTCAGGGAGTCGCCTCAGCTTATCCTTGATATGTGTACCGGTAGCGGCTGTATTGCGATTGCCTGCGCCTATGCCTTCCCGGAAGCGGAAGTGGATGCGGTAGATATCTCGGCGGACGCGCTGGCCGTGACCGAACACAACATTGAAGAGCACGGTCTGATCCATCATGTCACGCCGATTCGTTCCGATCTGTTCCGTGACCTGCCGAAGGTTCAGTACGATCTGATCGTAACCAACCCGCCGTACGTTGATGCGGAAGATATGTCCGATCTGCCTAATGAATATCGTCATGAGCCGGAACTGGGTCTGGCGTCCGGCACTGACGGCCTGAAACTCACCCGTCGCATTCTGGGCAACGCGCCGGATTACCTGTCTGATAACGGCATTCTGATTTGTGAAGTCGGTAACAGCATGGTACATCTGATGGAACAATATCCGGATGTGCCGTTCACCTGGCTGGAATTTGACAATGGCGGCGATGGCGTCTTTATGCTGACCAAAGCCGAGTTGATTGCTGCCCGCGAGCACTTCAGCCTCTATAAAGATTAAACCACAACGACAACAACGAGACCGCAATGGCAGGAAATACAATTGGACAACTCTTTCGTGTAACCACCTTCGGCGAATCGCACGGGCTGGCGCTCGGTTGTATCGTCGACGGTGTGCCGCCAGGCATTCCGCTGACAGAAGCTGACCTGCAGCACGATCTCGACAGACGTCGCCCTGGCACGTCGCGTTACACGACGCAGCGTCGCGAACCGGATCAGGTGAAAATCCTCTCCGGCGTGTTTGAAGGCGTAACGACGGGGACCAGCATAGGTTTGCTGATTGAAAACACCGATCAGCGCTCGCAGGACTACAGCGCTATTAAGGACGTGTTTCGTCCGGGACACGCAGACTACACTTACGAACAGAAATATGGCCTGCGCGATTATCGTGGCGGCGGGCGTTCTTCCGCGCGAGAAACCGCGATGCGCGTGGCGGCAGGTGCCATTGCTAAAAAATATCTCGCTGAAAAATTTGGCGTAACCATTCAGGGCTGTTTGACCCAGATGGGCGACATTCCGCTGGCAATCAAAGACTGGTCGCAGGTCGAGCAAAACCCGTTCTTCTGTCCTGACCCTGATAAAATTGAAGCGCTGGACGAGCTGATGCGCGCGCTGAAAAAAGAGGGCGATTCCATTGGCGCGAAAGTGACCGTGGTCGCCAGCGGTGTGCCGGCAGGCCTGGGTGAACCCGTCTTTGACCGACTTGATGCCGATATCGCCCACGCGCTGATGAGCATCAACGCGGTGAAAGGTGTCGAAATTGGTGACGGCTTTGAGGTCGTGGCGCTACGCGGCAGTCAGAATCGTGATGAAATCACCAAAGACGGCTTCCAGAGCAATCACGCCGGCGGTATTCTGGGCGGGATCAGTAGCGGCCAGCAAATCGTGGCCCACATGGCGCTGAAACCGACGTCCAGTATTACCGTTCCGGGTCGCACAATTAACCGTTTTGGCGAAGAGGTGGAGATGATCACGAAAGGTCGTCACGATCCGTGCGTGGGGATCCGTGCGGTACCCATCGCGGAAGCGATGCTGGCGATCGTGCTGATGGATCACCTGTTACGTCAACGGGCGCAAAATGCGGATGTCAAAACGGATATTCCACGCTGGTAAGAGATGAAAAAAACCGCGATAGCACTGCTGGCTCTGTTTGCCAGCGCGGCCAGTCTGGCGGCGACGCCGTGGCAGAAAATTACCCAGCCCGTGCCGGGCAGCGCACAGTCAATTGGTGGTTTCTCGAACGGCTGCATTGTGGGGGCGGACACGCTTCCCGTGCAGTCGGATCACTATCAGGTGATGCGCACCGATCAGCGCCGCTATTTTGGCCATCCCGATCTGGTGATGTTTATCCAGCGACTGAGTACGCAGGTGAGCAATCTGGGGTTGGGAACGGTGCTGATTGGCGATATGGGAATGCCCGCCGGTGGTCGATTTAACGGCGGACATGCCAGCCATCAGACCGGTCTGGATGTAGACATTTTCCTGCAGTTGCCAAAAACACGCTGGACTCAGGCGCAACTGTTGCGTCCCCAGGCGCTGGATTTGGTCGCCCGTGACGGTAAACATGTTGTGCCTTCGCTCTGGAAACCGGAAATCTCCAGCCTGATTAAGCTGGCGGCGAAAGATAACGACGTCACGCGTATTTTTGTGAATCCTGCCATAAAACAACAGCTCTGCCTGGATGCCGGTACCGATCGCGACTGGTTACGTAAAGTGCGACCCTGGTTCCAGCATCGTGCGCATATGCATGTCCGATTACGTTGCCCTGCCGACAGCCTTGAGTGCGAAGATCAACCTTTGCCTCCTCCGGGCGACGGTTGCGGCGCTGAGCTACAAAGTTGGTTTGAACCGCCAAAACCTGGAACAACAAAGCCTGAGAAGAAGACACCGCCTCCGTTGCCGCCTTCCTGCCAGGCGCTTCTGGATGAGCATGTACTCTAATGGATAATTTTGCGGACCTGTTTATGGTCTCTCCGCTGCTGTTGCTGGTGCTGTTTTTTGTGGCAATGTTGGCTGGATTTATCGACTCACTGGCGGGCGGCGGCGGCCTGTTGACCATCCCCGCGCTGATGGCGGCAGGGATGTCTCCCGCGCAGGCGCTGGCAACCAATAAACTGCAGGCCTGCGGCGGTTCGATTTCATCTTCAATTTATTTTATTCGCTGTAAAGTGGTGAACCTCGCCGAGCAAAAACTCAATATCGCGATGACCTTTATTGGTTCGATGAGCGGCGCACTGCTGGTGCAGCATGTGCAGTCAGGCGTGTTGCGACAGATCCTGCCTGTTCTGGTGATCTGCATTGGTCTCTACTTTTTGCTGATGCCGAAAGTGGGCGAGGAAGACAGACAGCGTCGCCTGTACGGTCTGCCGTTTGCCCTGGTGGCCGGTGGCTGCGTAGGCTTCTACGATGGTTTTTTTGGCCCGGCGGCTGGTTCATTTTACGCGCTGTCGTTTGTCATGCTGTGCGGCTATAACCTTGCTAAATCGACGGCTCACGCCAAGGTGCTGAATGCCACCTCCAATATTGGCGGCCTGCTGCTGTTTGTCATCGGCGGGAAAGTGATTTGGGCCACCGGATTTGTCATGCTGATCGGGCAATTTCTCGGGGCGCGGATGGGCTCCCGACTGGTACTGAGCAAAGGACAAAAGCTGATTCGGCCCATGATCGTCATTGTCTCGGCGGTGATGAGCATGAAACTTCTTTATGATAACCATGGACAGGAGATTCTCCACTGGCTGGGGATGAATTAATGAACAGTACGCACCGCTACGAACAATTGATTGAGATTTTTAACGGCTGCTTTGCCGATGATTTTAATACCCGTCTGATTAAAGGCGACGACGAACCGATCTATCTTCCTGCTGATACGGAGATCCCGTATCACCGGATTGTTTTTGCGCATGGCTTTTACGCCAGCGCATTGCATGAGATTTCGCACTGGTGCATTGCCGGAAAAGCGCGCCGCGAGCTGGTGGATTTCGGCTACTGGTATTGTCCGGACGGTCGCGATGCGGTGACACAGGGGCAGTTTGAAGATGTGGAAGTGAAACCGCAGGCATTCGACTGGTTGTTTTGCGTGGCGGCGGGATATCCGTTTAACGTCAGTTGCGACAACCTGGAAGGCGATTTTGAACCGGACCGCGTGGTGTTTCAGCGTCGGGTTCATGCACAGGTGATGACGTATCTGGAGGAGGGCATTCCCGAACGTCCGGCGCGCTTCATCAAAGCATTACAGAATTATTATCACACGCCTGAACTTACGGCGGAACAATTCCCGTGGCCAGAAGCGCTCAACTGAAGCCAGTGCCACGTTACAATGAGGAAAGAAGATGATCGCGGAGTTTGAATCACGCATTCTGGCATTAATCGACGACATGGTAGAGCATGCAAGCGATGATGAGCTGTTTGCCAGTGGATATTTGCGTGGCCACCTGACGTTAGCCGTCGCAGAACTGGAAGGTACTGATGACCATTCTGGTCAGGCCGTCTATGCCAACGTCACCCGCAGCCTGGAAAACGCTATCGGTGCCGGTGAGTTGTCGCCGCGCGATCAGGCGTTAGTCAAAGAGATGTGGGACGCGCTGTATCAGAAGGTGGCGCATCAAGGCGTTTAATAATGACTCAACAGAGGGTCAATTAGACATCTAAGCGAAAGTGTCTCATTGTGGGTCCGATAGTGAATTCTTTATTGGACCCAAATTCTGGCAGGTCGCAAAAAAACAAATCTATTTAAATATATTGCATTATATTATCTCATGTGTAATTTAATTTAAATTAATCAGAAACGCCTCAAAAAAAGAAGAAAAAACGCACGATATAATTCCCACAAATTCAAATCAATCGTTTTGATGAATTGTAATCTGACAATTCAATCCCCTTCGCTATATAAATATAATCTTAAAAAAAAATCATAGGGTTATATTTTAGAAATCCAAAGTTCATAATGTTTCCAGCTTGAGCCATATACGAATTCAGGCTGCAGACTGTGTATACGCGCGACTAGCTATCAGGGTTGTTAGCTACTAAATGTATCATAATAGGGACTAAGAAAATGAATGAGCTACTCATCAAAGCTTATGTTAAGGGGTTAAATGGAGCCGGACGTGTCCATAACTACTTTAAAGATGAGCGAGGCGTGACAGCTGTAGAATATGCAATTGTACTTGCTGGCGTTGCAGCCGTAGTCGCAGTGATCTTCGGTAAAGATGGTACAGTACAGACGTTGTTAGAAAGTATTTTCAAAACGGTATCGCAACAGGTCTTGGATTCTATCTCTTCCAATGCCAATCCATAAACAGCGTTGAGATAATGCGGGCAGGGAATATTCTGCCCGTACAGTTTAATAAAATAAGTATAAATAAATGGTGTGAAAACATCATTTTTTATGTGTAAGTAAAATATGGTAATCCCTTTGTAGACTTCGCAATCAGCAAAGTCCGTGCGGTAGCTATGTCCTAAATAAATGTATATCATGTACGTATTCCTCAATATACATTTACTTCTATTATAGAACTTAACTCTTATATTCAATTTTTCCATAATATGCGGACGATGATGGCATCATAAATCATAGTTTTCGTCATATAAATTATGACGTCACACATATTAGCCTGATAACGTTGAGGATATCAATGAGCAAAAAATACTCATTAATAATTAATATTGCCATGATCGTTATTGGTATCATTGGTATGCTTTTTTATTATATGGCGAGCAAGAAACCCCAGTACAAGCCCAGTCAGGTGCAGAAAGTTGTTCAAACAAAAGTTATCGAAGCGCCTACGGAAAGTATTACCGTCGCCGTTGCGAAGAAAAATCTGCAAAAAGGGACGCGATTAACCTCTGGGGATTTTCAACTCGAAACCCTCAAGATAAAAGAGGGGGGGAATGAAAAAAGTACACTTTCTGTGGGCGATATTGATAACTGGATGCTGAAAAGTGATATTTCAGAAGGCGCAAAAATTCCCCAGGCAATTTTAGTTAAGCCAGGTAGCGAAGAATATATAAAAATGTCAGCAAAACCTGGAAGTATAGTCTACGGATTCTCTATTAAAAAAAATGATAGCTATCTCTTCAACAATGCGCAAGCTGGCGGCGGAGTAGATATTTATCTGGCCTATAATTTGAGAGTAACAAAAGACGAATCCGGAGAGATAAAGACCGCGCCAGTAACAGATGCAACGGATCATATTAATGGTCGGCATTTTAAAATGTTAATGAAAAATAAGAAGATACTGTCCATTCAAACAGTTACATCGAAAGTTAAAGCAGTAGTAAATGAACAAAACCCCATGATAAATGAAGGATATGTTTTAGTGGAGCTTACGCCTGCAGAAGTGATAATGCTAAAAGGTTTAGAGGATGCAAAACTGTATATTTTCCCTACGAGTGAAAATATTGCTGAATTTGATCCTGCTCATTCTGTCTTAGTGGGGGATGAAGGTCAGTGGCCGATTGATAATAGAAATATTTTATCGACAGCGGTTCAAAGTGCGACAACGATTCAAAATGACAGTGAGTTTATAAGAGAGTTTCGCGGTGAGAATAGTGCTAACAGTTCGATAAATAGCAAATAGCGCTAAAAGTATTAATAATACGGATGCTTAAAAATAAGGATAGATTTATGTCGAAAACAGCAAAAGTGCTCGTTTTATTTTGTTTATGTCCATTATTACTATCGTCTGCCTTTGGAGAAGATTTAACACTGAAGGAAGGGCAAGCAAAAAATATTTCATCGCAGCAGAAAATAGAGACTGTTTTCATCTCAAACCCAGAAGTTGCAGATTACAAAGTCATTGATAATAAAAAAATTGTCCTGTTCGCCAAGCAACCAGGTGTGGCTGACCTAACGATTTACGGAGTGAAAGGTAAAGTATTAAAAAAAATCAGCGTTGCCGTTGATGAAATCGGAAGCTCCCTGGCCCAAAAGGTGAATAAAAAATACCCTGGCACCAAAATTAGCATTGAGCGCTACATGAGTAAAGATAAGGCAACTTATATTATTCAAGGTGAAGTGGCGACAGAAGAATTAAGAGATGAGATCTATAACACTGTAGGTAGTCTTGTTGGCAGCGATAAAAAAGAAGAAGACGTCACCTGGAATGAAAGCTCGCAAGGCGGCGGCACGGGCGGCACCAAAATTGACCATTTAAGTAAAAAAAGATGGGACAATATCATCGATCGCATGACTGTACTATCATCGCCGCAACAGGTTAATGTGAAGTTAACCGTTGTTGAAGTGACTAAGCAATTCACCGATGCGTTGGGCATTGAATGGAGCAGCTTAACACTTGACAGTATCATCAACGGTGGGAGTACAGCAAACAGCGCGGGAGTCTTCAGTTTAATAGGCTTTAAAGGCGGATTTGATGCAGGAAACATTAGTACTGTTATCAACGCCGTCAAAAACGACAGCATTGCGAAAGTGTTAGCACAACCGAATTTAACCGTTCTCTCAGGAGAGTATGCCAGCTTTTTGGTAGGAGGGGAGATTCCAATTGTTGTCGACAGTGGTGGCAACAGTACGGCATCTGTGGAGTATAAGGAATACGGCATACGTCTTAATATTGGCGCAAAGGTGAATCGCACTGATAAAATCCGTCTTTTCATATCTAACGAATTAAGTAATGTTACAGGGAGCTACACTTACAACTCCTATGCTATCCCGACCATTAACACCAGAAGAACACAATCCACAATAGAATTAGCCGATGGAGATAGTTTTGTCATCGGTGGATTACTGACTGAAACTGACCGAGAGTCTTTATCTAAAGTGCCGTATGCCGGCGATATCCCAATCCTTGGGGCTTTTGCCCGCAGCTCACAGACTGAAAGAGAGAAGAGTGAGCTGGTCGTATTCGCAACTGTAAAATTAGTAAAACCATTTTCAGCAGAAAATAGCTATAAAATCCCCACTCCCCAATACCATAAAACTTCAGTAGACAAACTTTTCTTCAATGTCGGCGTTGCTGATGAACATACTAATAGACTAGAAGAAGACGCAAGAAGTTTCATTTCACGCGGTGGATTTATCCGATAAGGAACGGGAGGGGAAATGCTGGATCTTACTAAAATTAACAAAAGAAATATTGAAAATAAAAATAACAATTCCACCATTGGAACTGTTGCTGTCATCTCATCACGTAGTCATGTTTCTGCTGGGGTAATGACCCAAATACGCGTGAACGGCTGCCATGACATTATCCAGGTAAATAAATTTTTCAATGATATTATCGATGATAAAGAATTAACATCGTCAGAGTATCTCATCGTTGATATTGAAGATTTTAACGATGTAGACGCTATACAGCAAAAGATAAAATATCTCTTTCCAGCTGCAACGAAAAAAATATTTATTGGTGATGTTGATTCAATTACCTTCAGCAATGAGATGAAGCGAATTGGGGCTGTATATTTGCATCTTGATTCACAAATTACATTGCTCGGTGTAACATTGAAGAATTTTGAAACTGATGTTACAAGTGTGAGCTATACACAACGCATCAGTATCCTGGGCTGCAAAGGGGGAAGTGGAACTTCTTTTGTCGCATACCAGTTTTTTAGATCAATTTGTGGATTAAGTCATTTACCTGTATTGCTTGTTCAGGGGCATACAGGCACACCCGATCTTGATCTCATATCAGATACCGCTCTACAACATGACGGTGTAATATCCTATATTGACGCAAATCGCGGAATGAAGATTGCTACTGATGAAGAGCAATGGCAGTTTGATTCGGACGAATACAAAAATTATAATATTGTTGTTTTTGACCATAACGTTACAACACAGGTGAGAGATAAACTTGCCTACATTGTCCCTGGTTCCGATTTTATCTTTATTGTTGTAACCAGAGAACTCTCATCAGTACGCAATGCCCGTCTTATCATTGATGAATTAGAAAGAACAACCACCACGTCAGACAATCAGAAGAAAAATTCAAAAAACATTATCATTCTGAATGAAAATCATCATTCAAGGCCGAATGAGTTGAATAAGGAAGATATAGAAAATTACCTGGGTAAGAAAATTGACATTGTACACCCTTACATTAAAGATGTAAAAAAGACTGATAACAAATCAGAACTTTATTTCTTTACGGCCAAAATGTTGGGTAAAAATATGAAAGGTGAGAAACCTGATGGCAATAAGAAAGGTCTATCACTATTTTCAATATTTAATAAGAAGAAAAATAATTAATGACCAGGTTATCATCGTGGCTATCCCTCGTCAAGGCACTATATTAATCATGGGCCTTATATGAATAAATCAATTTCCTTTATCTATTTCAGACAAGAAGTACTTAAAAACATAGATCTGGAACAAATTGAAAGTATCAAAGAAAACCGTGCGGAACTCATTAACGAAGTTAATACGGTTATTCGTAATGTTATTAATAACAATCGCACAGAGAATTATCTCTCTGCACCGGAGCGACAGGAGCTGTGTGAGTTAGTTGTTGATGAAATTACTGGCTATGGTCCATTGCGCGAGTTAATGGAAGATGAGTCGATTAGCGATATATTGGTCAACGGCCCGGATCGTATCTTTGTAGAACGTAAAGGTCGCCTGGAACTCTCTGATAAGCAGTTCATCAATAATGAGCAGTTAACAGATATTGCCCGACGTTTGGTGGGTAAAGTAGGAAGGCGAATTGATGACGCGCAACCGCTTGTGGATGCGCGTATGCCTGATGGTAGCCGACTCAACGTAGTTATTTCTCCAATATCTATTGATGGCACTTCAATGTCCATTCGTAAATTTGGTAAGGGAAATATAACTCTGGGAGAGCTAATCAAATATGGCAGTATGAATGAAATGATGGCTAATTTCCTGGTAATTGCAAGTCGCTGTAGAGTCAATATCATTGTCTCCGGGGGGACAGGCTCGGGTAAAACAACTCTACTAAATGCGATGTCCCAATATGTTGACGAAACTGAACGTGTCTTGACACTTGAAGATGCAGCGGAACTTCGTTTACAACAAGCACATGTATTAAGACTAGAAACGCGATTGGCAGGTTCAGAAAACCAAGGGCAAATCACGATGCGAAATTTGGTTATCAACTCACTTCGTATGCGCCCGGATCGTATTATTATTGGGGAATGCCGCGGGCCAGAAGCCTTCGAAATGCTGCAGGCAATGAACACCGGACATGATGGTTCTATGTCAACGCTGCATGCAAATAACCCGCGTGATGCATTAGCTCGTCTTGAGAGCATGGTAATGATGGCCAATTCAGCATTACCCCTAGTAGCAATACGGAGAAATATTTCAACTGCTGTGAATATCATTGTTCAAGCTTCACGTCTTCCCGATGGGTCCAGAAAAGTAATAAATATATCCGAAGTCATGGGGATGGAAGGTGAGAATATTATTCTACAGGATATCTTTTCTTATGCTGCTAATCCTGAAAGAGATAATAATGGTATGATCACGGGTACGTTTACATGTAACGGTCTTTTGCAGCGGTCAGCAGTTTATCGGCAAGCTTTAATTCATGGTTATCTTGATCCGTTACGGCAACTATTTGGGAATAAAGTCTCATGATAATGGCAATGATTTTTATTGTTATCTCTATTTGTGGTGTTCTTCAAATATATTTATCGTTAAAAAAAACGAAAGAAATAAAAGGAAAAATACTCTCAACGAACATCATTGCCAGCCAGGAAGTAGCAAATAAAAAACAACCATTCAAAGATTCAATGGCAGGAGTTTTTATTTTTATTGAAAAGCTTCATGCTAATCTAATTGGAAAAAAAAACGAGCACATTTTTAAGCATGTAGCGATAATACTGGTGGCATGTGCCGCAGCATTATATGTAAACATGGAAAATCTGAATTTCAGCAATGCCGTAATAACAAATATAACGTTACTTGCTACCATCTATATTTTGTATATGCGACAAGTAAAAAAGTACCGGCGAGAGTTTGAGAGGGATTTCTCCGAGGCACTCAATATAATTAATAGCGCGGTACGAGTAGGGCGCCCGGTATTGCAGGGCTTTGAAGAATGCTCGCGTGTGATAGACAGCGATTTCGGAAGAGAGTTCAAACGTATTCTCATGCGACTGGATATCGGAGATGATCCTGAGCGCATATTTATGGATTCTTACGAAAAATTTCCCTATAGTGAATATTTTTCATTCGTTATTACGGTACTTATAAATATGAAAGGCGGAGGGCAAGTTAGCGAAGTGATGTCTCGCCTGACAATGTTAATCTCAGCAAGTAAGACGTTGGACAGAAAAAAAATCGCAATGACTGCTGAGGCAAGAATGTCGGTTAAAGTACTTGTCATTATTCCTGTCTTTTTTTTCTTTTTCTTGAAATTTGTGGCACCAGATAATTTTGAAATTCTTATTGGAACAGATGCAGGGAAATATATTCTTTATTACGCATTAACAAGTATATTAATAGGGCTATTTATCGTTTGGTCTATGATGAATAAGGTTGGGTGAAATGATATATATTATTTCTTTTATTGTTTTTCTGACTGGAATGAGAAGTATATTACTCCTTATTTATCGCAAGCAGCGAGCTAATAAAGTTAAGAAGTTAATCAATTTTTCTAAAGTAGATAGTAATAAAAAGAATATATTAACATATGGAACAAATTTGATAGAGACGCAACTGGATAAAACATTCAAGAAAAATAGTAAACTTGTTTCAATTTCATCTGAGTTAGATAAGAATGTTAAAGTTAAGGCGTTTTTATTTGTTGTGATAGCTTCACCAGTGCTCATAGCGAATTATATGGGATGGATGAAGCTTGATAATCAGATGCTAATGATTGCACTGTTAGCTATACTCGGAGTGATTGTTATCGTACCTTCGAGAGTGCAAACAGCTATTTCTCAGCGGCAATTTAGAAGAATATCTAATGACATTCCTTACTGTATAGATCTTTTAGCCGTATGCATCCAGTCAGGTATGACAGTCGAAGCTTCGCTTGCTTATATTTCTCATAAGATGGAAGTGATCAATAAAGATCTGTCTTCGTTGCTTATCCGCACTGTTTTGAGAGCTGATGTTAGTGGCATTAACGCTGCACTTGAACAACTTTCAGGTGAAGTGGTTAATGAAGAAGTAAGAATGATGTGTTCAGCATTATTGCAGAGCACAAAATTTGGCTCGTCGATATATGCTGTACTTATAGATTTATCTAAAGAAATTAGACAGATGCAATTACTTGCTATGGAAGAAAAAGTTGCAGCACTTTCTGCAAAGATGACATTCCCAATGATTGCTTTTATTCTCTTTCCCCTGATCGCAATTGTTGCCGGTCCGGGCCTGATTAAGATGACTTCGACATGGTAAAAAGATTATTACCCCTATTAATGCTTGCTGTGCTATCTGGCTGTACAGGTGGACCTACGAATGCATCTGATGAAGAACAAAAGGAATATATCCTAACTCAACTGAATGATTATCAAGGGCTTATTGAGATATACAGAAATAAACTCAGTGTTAAAGATAATGATGATGAACGATACTATCTATCACAGCTATATAATAAAATTGGCGACTATAACTCATCAAATATTTATCTGGCACCATTGGTAGAAAAAAAAGGAAGTAAAGAATATTTACTGCTTAAGACTCAGAATCTGCTTGAGTTAGGAAAGGAAAATGAAGCCCAGGCCATTCTAAATGAAATGCTTGCACATGATGACTCAAACGGGGAATTATGGAATTTACAGGGTATTTTACTGGCTCAAACAGGAGACTATCTTAAGGCAACGTTATCTTTTGAAAAAGCAAGAGGGCTTTTTTATGATGAAGAGGTCGTCGTCAATAATCTGGCCATGATGGCTATTCTGCAAGGAGATTATATTACGGCAAGAAATTATCTTCTCCCTCTGTATTCCAGGAAAGAATATAAACCACAAACTGCGTATAACCTAGCCTATGCTCTGGTAAAATCCGATGATTATGAGAGTGCGAAAAAAATTATTATTGATGATAAACTCTCAACATCACTACCTGATGCGCTAATTGCATCTTTGGCAAAATTATCACCGCGAGAACATTTTAAAATAGAAGGACAAAAAAACGATGTTGCAGTGACTGCAAGCAAAAGCGTTGGCCTTAATCAAAATAAGCCCCTGACAATACCTGTATCGGATATGCAGAATAATATAAAATCTGATGATTTCTCTCAACTGGTGAACAGTGGAATATCCCAGAATTGTACATATGATAAAAGTATATCTGATGCTGTCCTTCCTTTTTCTGGAGAAATACCACATGCTAAATTAATAGCCAATGTGACATCTGCCAGTATTCCGGGTGGCGATAGAATTGCTCTTTATTCTGCCTACCCACTTAATTATAGTGTGATGCCCAAACGTTATGACAATATAGTTGAAATAGAGATATTTAACGCTCAGCCTATGAAACGTATTTATGATTCGCTCCTCGCAAATATACAAAAACGGCAAAATATTAAAAAAATAGAAATCATGAATAATGGCAATGGGAACTCGAAACTGCAAATAGTAACTAACAAATGTATTACAACTAAAAGTGTTTCACGTTTATCAGTTAACGGTCAATATAAAGAGAAAGTAATAGTTGATATTAACTATTAGTATATTGCTTACTTAATCTTCTCGCTTATGCTTGCGAGGCTGTAGATTGTCTGTCCTGGATATTTAAGAGTTAATAGTCATAGTGCACTCTTTTACTGTCAATATTATTGGGGTAAAGAGTGAATGGAGCGAGTATGGAACATAAAATTAATAATTTGCTTGATACCTTATCTGGGATTGATGGAGTTCTGGGCGTTGCTTTAATAGATAACACAATTAAAGAAATCGTACACAGCAAAAATATCAATGATAGGTTTGGTTTTTTGAGTACAGGTATGAGTGATATTATCAGGGCGAATATAAAATTCAGTAAACTCTCTGCGCAACAAAAGACTATGGAAGATATATTAATTACCTATAGTGATGATATATTTCTTTTAAAACAAGTTCCTGAAGCAGCAAAATATTTTATTTTTATTCGTATTGCACGTGATGCAAATATTGCATTAACTCGCCTGCGATTAAATGAAAAATTTTCTAATTTGTCTGTGCAATAATCTTTTAAAGTTATTGTTGCATACAGTCCAGGTAATTTGCTTTATCGGAAAGCAAATTGGTGTTGAAAAATTTACGATGGTTAATGACGATGGATAAAATTATGTTACCGTTTGGTATGAATGACGTTGAGTCTGACCCCTCCGAGCCAGAATTAGAAGCGCATGATCAATCCGATTCAATGGAACAGCAAAGTGATACAGATGTTAATACTATATCTGATTTGTTGATCAATGAATTAAAAGCCGAGCTTGAACGCTTCTCTGAAGGGAATGCAGTATTAAAAAATTTGCTCATATCTACAGCAGATGGCTTTGAAATTGCCTCTCTTCTCACGCCAGGCTATGAACTCCATATTCGAAAAGTATCAGCATTAACCAGTTCCCTGCTGGGGATCAGCTCTGCGATGTTAACTGAAGTGGGGGGCGGTGAGCAAAATGCCGTTTTTATGGAGAGCGACCAAAACATGATTCTTTTTAATCGCATCCCGGCCGCACAGAAGATGTTATGTTTGATGGCAATAACATCAAAAGATGAGTCAATAGGTCAAATTTTCTGGCGTGTAAGGCAGCTTTCGGAAAATATAATTGAGATTTGTAATAAACATTTATAAACACGGTGAGGTAATGTAATGAATAGTTCGTTTAGCTTTGAAGCCGCAGTAGGCTTGTGCGCTTCTGATTTTATCAGCGGTTTTATTTCAGCGAAGCCTGTCATTGAATCGCGTGAGAATATTACGGTAAATCGAATTTCACAGCTTCATGAGATGGTATCACAGATCAGAAAAGACCTTTTAGATAAAATGTCTGATGAACCTGTCGAGAGAATAGATTATTGCCTAAAGAAGGCTATTCATCTTACTCGTGCTGATATTACCTGTGGTGTTATTGCAATTGAACCGATTCTTTGCGATCGTGACACGCTGATCCGTGACACAATTAGTAACTATTTCAATATGATATGGTCTATTTTCGAAAAACACGACATTCGACTCATTAAGAATGAAAGCATTACAGTTTGTCACCAGCAAATTTCTTCAGCAGAAGTAGCTGTTAAACATCAGGATGTGGTTATTCCTGTGTATCACAAAATGAAGAGTGCTAAGAAGAAAAAGGGTAAAAGGTGATTTCTCTTTTTTATCTTGTCTGAAAACAAATTGTCATGGTATGAACTAATGATCTTATTGCAGAGAGGTTTGATAGTATTAATTGCCATTCAATTGATATATTGCTGTTATACGGACATTTTTGAGAGGAAAATTAGAAATAAAGTGGTTTTTACTATTTTGCTTCTCTCGCTTCTTCTCTCATTCGTCGTACAAGATATTAATATAAAAATTCCTCTCTCTATTATGATTGTTGGTTTTTTCATAAATCTTTTAGGGGTAATAGGTGCCGGGGATATAAAACTAATCGCATCTTTATCTTTTAGCATTCCAGTCAGCCAATTAATTGACTTTGCAGTTTTTGTCAGTTTACCCGGCGTATTTTGTGCGCTTTCAATCTTATTGTTCACTCGATGTGTACTACATCATAATGAAACCTCTGTCCCATTTGGTGTTGCGATTACTATTGGTTATATCATGACCATGTGGAGGTTTGTTTATTAAAATGTCAAGACTCAGAAGATTATTTGCAGAGGAAGATGGTGCTGCAGCAATCGAATTTGCATTTGTTATCGTACCATTCATTGTTTCTATTCTTTTTATAATGGAGTTGTGCCGTGTAATTTTTATCATGGCTTCTCTGGACGCTCTCCTGGCAAATAGTGGGAATGCGTCAGCAAATATACAGGATCCCTCAAATCCGAATGTGGTACATGAGTATTTTCAAAATGCAATCAATGAAAGTGCCAACGGGTGGGCTTTATTGACTTTAGGTAAAGAGGTTGAAATAAAGACTGAAATAGCTTCATGTGGTTATGACCACAATGAAAAGGAACCATTTGTTAATTGTAGTGAACTGAGTAACACGAAAAATCCAATTTCCATATATAAAATTGAAGTTCCCTATGAACCGCTATTTTTTGTGTTCCCTGTTGATATTATGCAGGAAAAAATGACTCGCCGAATTGTCTATATACAAGAGGTCAATATTGACAGAAGCTTTAAGGATGGTTATTAACGGGAGCGATGTTTGCGCTTTGTGAATCAGTGAACTATTTAGCAAATAATAAACGCTTGCATTAATAATTCTTCTGGTGCAGAAGGTGCGAAAATACTTAGAGCAAGTTTTCATACGTATCATGATAACAATAAATAAAAACAGTTTTACCTATAAATTAGACATAGTCACTCTTGTTAAGTGAATCCTCTATATACAGGATGTTGCGATGAAACGTTACGGTTTATGGAAAAGATTATATTCTGAGAAAGGAACCTCAAGCATCGAGTTTGCTTTTTATTTACTGATTTTCGCTTTGATGTGCGGATTCCTGATTGATATGAGTTTTTCACTCATTAAAAAAAGCCATATGGAGCGCGTTAATTATTCATTAACAATGATTTTTCGTGAGCGAAACGGTCTGTTTGGTGGCGGTAACGCTTCCGATATTAGCAAAAGCGATCTGGATACCTTAAAAGCAACGCTGGACGAGATGTTGCGCCAAAAAGATGGTTCCGTCGAGCCCTATCAGCTCGGTATACAAATTCTACAGCCTATAGCCCAACAATGTAGTATTCAAAGTAGTATTCAAAGTAGTCGCCAAAATAATTGCCCAAGCTCGCATCCCGTTAAACCAGACGGGCCACTTTCAAGATATACATCAACCTCTTTTAATACCATGTTCATTGAGGGTTGTGATGTTACACGTAAGTATTCCCGTCGTGAGGATCTTGCGAAGCTTTCGGTCTGGGGTCATCGCCCGGATAGATCTCCTGACGCTGATCAAGATTGGTTTCCTGTTTATGAAGTGATTTTGTGTGTTCCCGGAGCAGAAAGTTATTTTAATCGAGCTTTGGGCATCTTTAATAAGGACCTCGGTAGTCTTTATATTCGAAATGTCACGCTGCCGCGGTAAACAAAGCTATCATTTCTGCTGGTAACTCAGGTAGATATAAAATGAAATATTTAATCAAACGATTTTTGTTATTCATTATTTGCAGGGAAGGCGCTGTAACAATAAGTTATGCGCTTATGTTGCCTACGCTTATCGGTTTCTTTTCATTAGCAATTGATGGGGCTCGATTTATCACTGAGCGGTCTCGTTTATCAGATGCTATTAATCAGGGCGTCTATTCAATTGCGATGTCATATGACAGTGACGATAAAAATGCAGATACTGAAAAAACAGTAATGTATTTATCTTATTATCTCCCTGGTGAGGAAATAGACAAAAACAAAGTCTATATAAATGTTGATAAAGAAAAAGATAAAAATGGTAAGGTGGTGTCGACAGATTTTTCCTTAGATTCTGATGTCATCACCCATCCGTTACTTTCTTTATACAAAGAGGGTTATAGTGGTTTTCATTCGAACATAACTTTGCATGGCGAGCGGTCGTCGGGTCATATCCGCAAATCACTTGAAGATCTTTCCGTCCCTGCAGATTATACGTTTGTACTCGACTTTTCAGGTTCTATGAATAGTAGTTCAGCAGAGAGAGGCTACACTCGTATTGAATTATTAAAAAAAGTGTTTACCGATCTTGGTAACCGAATATTCGATAATGACAATGGTAGTACGATTGGTATTGTACCGTTCTCTACGGGAATTCCTGCCGTATTAGACAAGACGAATTACGCAAGTACGACAAGTAAAGAGGTTGGGTGTACTTATATTGGAAAGCTTCAGGATAAGTATTCAGGGTTAGACTGGAGTTTTTGGTATAACAAACAACCACCGGAACGCACGACAGGTAATACCTTTATAAACAATACAGACGCCTATCTTAATAGTTATTATAAGGATGTAATCGCGAAAGCCAATGGTTATACGACAACCTCTGCGGAGACATGGTTAATTGATGAGGGGTATTGTAGAAAAGATAGTGGCAAGTTAACCTGTGATGCAGACCCTAGTTCTGATATTCATAACCCAGATAATTATGAGGAATTTACCAATAATTTTAATAAATTTAATTTGCTAACAGCATCAGTAAGTAAATATAATTCTATCGCTAATATTGAAACAATGGATTACGAAGGTACAGTTGCAGACGATTATCTATTTACCGATGATAATGTTGTAACTTTTATTAATTATCTGAATGCTCCCTCGAATTCTGATCCTTCTGCTCATGTTATTCCTTTTGAGTCCCTTTGTGCCTACGCTACTTCGGGGACCCGTGACCATGCAAATGTTGCTAAATTTATCAGAACCATCGAAAAGCCCAATTACTATCTGGTGGAGCTTACAGATAACCGTTCCATAATAGACAATTTTAACAACATGGGACCTCCAGGTGGGGGGACGGATAGTATTAGTGGATTATTAAGAGCTGTGCCACTCATCACCAAAGGCAAAAATGACGTTAAAATGATATTTGTCATCTCTGATGGTGAGGATGATACCTATTCAAAGAAAAATAGAAAGACACTAATGGATACATATCATCTCTGTGATGTAATCAGAAACGGTCTTAAAAAATATCCTGCTGGAACGACGACGACAGATGTGGAAATATATTATATCTCTTTAATAAGTAATGGTTCTGATTTAGACTGGCAAAACTCTTGTGTCGGTCCTGGACACGCTTTTATAGCAACTAATTACGATGCGCTTTATGATGTCATTGCCGGAGCGATGGCAAGAGAAACGACCCGCTATGTAAACCCGGATGAATAGTCAAAATTCCCGTAGTGCAAATAAACGTCGCTACATTTTTCTCTATTTTCTGAAAGGGTTTGAGAATGTTTGACTTGCCCGCTATTACGGCACAATGCGGTGCGGAAGTGTACACTGAGGCTATACATCGAATTATCAGCGTTGAGTCTTCTTTTAACCCTTATGCCATAGGCGTGGTGGGGGGAAGACTGGCTCGTCAGCCTGTAAATAAGGAAGAGGCTATTGTTACTGCTCGCTATCTTGCTAACGCTGGTTGGAATTTTTCAATGGGGCTGGCGCAGATAAACCGGTATAATTTGTCCAGATATTCCCTTGATTATGAAACTGTATTTGAACCATGTTCAAACCTCCGCGCTGCGGCTTCTATTTATCAGGAATGTTACGATCGCGCGTTAAAAGTATCTGATGCGGAAACCGCCCGGCTGAAAGCGTTCTCCTGTTACTACAGTGGTAACTTTAGTCGGGGTTTCATTGCAGATGCTGGAGGAAGTTCCAGCTATGTGCAACGGATTGCAAATGTGAAGATGGATAATCAGGCAATCAATAACGTGCTGCCTATACCTGTGTTAGGGAACGGAGGTAAGGATAGCCATACTGCTTCGAGCCAACACAAAGGAACACGAGGTAAGTCGAATAAGAATACTGTTGATTCACGACGTATGCGAAGCCTTAATTCTCATCATGATGCAGCTCAGGGAATTAAACAGCTTAGAGGTGATTAATGGGTAATTCGTGGATTTCAGAACAATTTTTAATTCTTTTTTGAGAAAATCAGTAACTCTTGCCTGGATTGTATCTTACCTATTCAATCTACTCATCATTTAAATGGAAGTATATTATTACAAGCATGTTTTAGTTCTATTGTTTGCCATTTTTTTTTAGTCTGATGAATATTATGCGTATGACCTTTTGGAAGGGCGGTTTATATTCATGTGTCGATGGTGCATTATAATGCTGGCAATTTTTTCTGGTTATTTCCTTTTTTATGCTTATAATGTATTTCATACGGTGAGCCTCTGAATGTTGCAAAAACACACTAATTTGCTATCTGGTGTTTTTATATATGAATGAATTAAAAATAGTGTTCGTGGGTCCAACAGGGGCTGGTAAAACGACAGCCATAAATGCAGTTAGTGAAATATCTGTTGTGAGCACGGAGGTTATGCGTTCCTCATTAGATACAGAGTCTTTGAATAGTCAGCTGGTTCCAAAGAAGACAGTCACTGTTGGCATTGATTATGGTGAGTTTAGCTTTAACAATGATACCCGTGTGAGACTCTATGGTGTCCCTGGTCAGATGAGGTTCGAGTTTCTCTGGGAGTTTATGAGTAAAGGATCAAGAGGCACTGTAATACTTTTTGATATTACCAGCAAGACATTTACAGATGAAATTAATTTTTTCATCAATAGGTTTCGTGATGTGTTGTTGACCAGTAAATGTATTGTAGGAATTAGTAAGTATAGTGAGTCTTATTCCGATAGAGTCATTGAAATATTAGATTTAATTAATGATTCAAATGTTCCTGTTATTGCAGTTGATATCAGGAATAAGGAGGATGTACTGAAGTTATTGGCGTTGTTGATCGAGTAGTTTTATTGGAATTAATCTATTTTTTTATAAAGGACTTATCATGAGTAATATTTCTGAATCATTAAATTCGCTGATGCAGGTTTCTGGTGCGATCGTCGCTTCTGTTGTTGACTCTAATAGCGGTATGATGCTAGGTCAGGCTGAATCGCCACGGATAATCTAGACACTTCCGAGCCGTTGATAATACTGGTTTTCATATTCTGTCGGTGACATCTGTTCGCTAGAACCATGCCGACGCTTACTGTTATAAAACATTTCGATGTAATCAAAAATATCGCTGCGGGCTTCTTCCCGCGTTCCGTAGATTTTTTTCTTTATCCGTTCACGTTTCAACAACTGGAAAAAGCTTTCTGCAACCGCATTATCATGGCAGTTACCGCGACGGCTCATGCTGCCCTCCAGGCCGTGTGATTTCAGGAACGACTGCCACTCATGGCTTGTGTACTGACTGCCCTGATCCGAATGAACCAGCACCTGTTTTTGGGGATTACGCCGCCATACAGCCATCAGCAGTGCGTTCAGGACAATGTCCTTTGTCATCCGGGATTGTATGGACCAGCCGATAATTTTGCGTGAGAACAGATCAACAACCACGGCAAGATACAGCCAGCCTTCGTGGGTCCTGATGTAGGTTATGTCCGTTACCCAACTCTCATCCGGAGCATCCGGATTGAACTGTCGCTGGAGCCTGTTGGGCGACACGATACTGGCCTCGCCTTTACGTGCCCGCGGGCTCCGGTATCCGACCTGAGCCTTTATCCCGACACGTTTCATCAGTCGCCAGACTCTGTTCACTCCGCACTGTTGCCCGCTGTCCCGCAGATCCAAATGGATTTTGCGATAACCATAGACGCATCCCGATTCCAGCCAGAACTGTTTAATCTGCCCTGTCAGCCTCAGGTCTGCCTGATGGCGTTGTGAATGCGGCTGCTGAAGCCAGGCGTAAAAACCACTGGGATGAACATCCAGCACCCGACAGAGCAGGCGAACAGGCCAGCAACAGGTGTTGTCACGGATAAAGGCGTACCTCAGTCGGACAGCTTTGCGAAGTACGCCGCGGCTTTTTTTAATATGTCCCGTTCGTCGGTAACCCGCTTCAGCTCTTTCTGGAGACGGCGGATCTCGGCCTGAGCATCTGACTCTTCTTTATTAGTGGAAGAATCTGGACCGTACTTCTTTATCCAGGCGTAAAGGCTGTGGGTGGTGATATCGAGACGTGTTGCAACGCTGGCAACAGAATAACCGCGATCAACAACCTGTTTGACTGCTTCAATTTTAAACTCTTCGGGATAACGCTTACCGCTCATGGGCACCTCTCTTTAAGCCATCTTAAATGACTCTGAGGTGTCTGTTAAACCCGTGGCGATTCA
>NZ_JAOWCD010000102.1:0-6480 GCF_030337175.1 Citrobacter sp. Ca225
GGTTAACCGAATAGGGGAGCCGAAGGGAAACCGAGTCTTAACTGGGCGTTAAGTTGCAGGGTATAGACCCGAAACCCGGTGATCTAGCCATGGGCAGGTTGAAGGTTGGGTAACACTAACTGGAGGACCGAACCGACTAATGTTGAAAAATTAGCGGATGACTTGTGGCTGGGGGTGAAAGGCCAATCAAACCGGGAGATAGCTGGTTCTCCCCGAAAGCTATTTAGGTAGCGCCTCGTGAATTCATCTCCGGGGGTAGAGCACTGTTTCGGCTAGGGGGCCATCCCGGCTTACCAACCCGATGCAAACTGCGAATACCGGAGAATGTTATCACGGGAGACACACGGCGGGTGCTAACGTCCGTCGTGAAGAGGGAAACAACCCAGACCGCCAGCTAAGGTCCCAAAGTCATGGTTAAGTGGGAAACGATGTGGGAAGGCTCAGACAGCCAGGATGTTGGCTTAGAAGCAGCCATCATTTAAAGAAAGCGTAATAGCTCACTGGTCGAGTCGGCCTGCGCGGAAGATGTAACGGGGCTAAACCATGCACCGAAGCTGCGGCAGCGACACTAAGTGTTGTTGGGTAGGGGAGCGTTCTGTAAGCCTGTGAAGGTGTGCTGTGAGGCATGCTGGAGGTATCAGAAGTGCGAATGCTGACATAAGTAACGATAAAGCGGGTGAAAAGCCCGCTCGCCGGAAGACCAAGGGTTCCTGTCCAACGTTAATCGGGGCAGGGTGAGTCGACCCCTAAGGCGAGGCCGAAAGGCGTAGTCGATGGGAAACAGGTTAATATTCCTGTACCAGGTGTTACTGCGAAGGGGGGACGGAGAAGGCTATGTTGGCCGGGCGACGGTTGTCCCGGTTTAAGCGTGTAGGTGTGTGTTCCAGGTAAATCCGGTTCACTTTAACACTGAGGCGTGATGACGAGGCACTACGGTGCTGAAGCAACAAATGCCCTGCTTCCAGGAAAAGCCTCTAAGCATCAGGTAACATCAGATCGTACCCCAAACCGACACAGGTGGTCAGGTAGAGAATACCAAGGCGCTTGAGAGAACTCGGGTGAAGGAACTAGGCAAAATGGTGCCGTAACTTCGGGAGAAGGCACGCTGATATGTAGGTGAAGCGATTTACTCGTGGAGCTGAAATCAGTCGAAGATACCAGCTGGCTGCAACTGTTTATTAAAAACACAGCACTGTGCAAACACGAAAGTGGACGTATACGGTGTGACGCCTGCCCGGTGCCGGAAGGTTAATTGATGGGGTTATCCGTAAGGAGAAGCTCTTGATCGAAGCCCCGGTAAACGGCGGCCGTAACTATAACGGTCCTAAGGTAGCGAAATTCCTTGTCGGGTAAGTTCCGACCTGCACGAATGGCGTAATGATGGCCAGGCTGTCTCCACCCGAGACTCAGTGAAATTGAACTCGCTGTGAAGATGCAGTGTACCCGCGGCAAGACGGAAAGACCCCGTGAACCTTTACTATAGCTTGACACTGAACACTGGTCCTTGATGTGTAGGATAGGTGGGAGGCTTTGAAGCGCGGACGCCAGTTCGTGTGGAGCCATCCTTGAAATACCACCCTTTAATGGCTGGTGTTCTAACGTGGGCCCGTAATCCGGGTTGCGGACAGTGTCTGGTGGGTAGTTTGACTGGGGCGGTCTCCTCCTAAAGAGTAACGGAGGAGCACGAAGGTTAGCTAATCCTGGTCGGACATCAGGAGGTTAGTGCAAAGGCATAAGCTAGCTTGACTGCGAGCGTGACGGCGCGAGCAGGTGCGAAAGCAGGTCTTAGTGATCCGGTGGTTCTGAATGGAAGGGCCATCGCTCAACGGATAAAAGGTACTCCGGGGATAACAGGCTGATACCGCCCAAGAGTTCATATCGACGGCGGTGTTTGGCACCTCGATGTCGGCTCATCACATCCTGGGGCTGAAGTAGGTCCCAAGGGTATGGCTGTTCGCCATTTAAAGTGGTACGCGAGCTGGGTTTAGAACGTCGTGAGACAGTTCGGTCCCTATCTGCCGTGGGCGCTGGAGAATTGAGGGGGGCTGCTCCTAGTACGAGAGGACCGGAGTGGACGCATCACTGGTGTTCGGGTTGTCATGCCAATGGCACTGCCCGGTAGCTAAATGCGGAAGAGATAAGTGCTGAAAGCATCTAAGCACGAAACTTGCCCCGAGATGAGTTCTCCCTGACCCTTTAAGGGTCCTGAAGGAACGTTGAAGACGACGACGTTGATAGGCCGGGTGTGTAAGCGCAGCGATGCGTTGAGCTAACCGGTACTAATGAACCGTGAGGCTTAACCTTACAACGCCGAAGCTGTTTTGGCGGATTGAGAGAAAATTTTCAGCGTGATTACAGATTAGATTAACCGGCGAAAGGCGGGTTAATAAACAGAATTTGCCTGGCGGCTTTAGCGCGGTGGTCCCACCTGACCCCATGCCGAACTCAGAAGTGAAACGCCGTAGCGCCGATGGTAGTGTGGGGTCTCCCCATGCGAGAGTAGGGAACTGCCAGGCATCAAACAAGTGAAGAGCCCATCCTGACGGATGGGCTTTTTTGCATCCGTCATCGGTCGGATCATTTTATCGAATAACGTCATCCCGCCATAATACAAGCCATACTGCGGCATATGCGGTAAACTAACCGCGATTTTGCATCAGGAAAGCCTCTATGAATCACTCCCTTAAATCCTGGAATACCTTTGGCATCGATCAAAATGCCAATGAGATTGTTTGCGCCGAAAATGAACAACAACTACTTAGCGCCTGGCAATCTGCCAATGCGTTGCATCAGCCGGTACTGATACTGGGTGAAGGGAGTAACGTCCTGTTCCTTGACGCCTTCCGCGGGACAGTGATCGTCAATCGTATCAAAGGCATTGAAGTAACAGAGCAACCAGACGCGTGGTTGTTGCATGTCGGTGCGGGTGAAAACTGGCATCATCTGGTTCAGCATACACTACAGCTTGGCATGCCGGGGCTGGAAAACCTGGCGCTGATCCCCGGCTGCGTAGGCTCTTCACCGATCCAGAATATTGGTGCTTACGGCGTGGAGCTCCAGCGAGTGTGTGATTATGTTGACTGTGTTGAGCTGGCAACAGGAAAATCGCGGCGCGTGAGTGCGGCGGAATGTCGCTTTGGCTATCGTGACAGTATCTTTAAACATGAATACCAGGATCGCTACGCGATCGTTGCGGTGGGGTTACGTCTGACTAAGCAATGGCAACCAGTGTTGACCTATGGCGACCTGACGCGTCTGGATCCGGCCACGGTAACGCCCCAGCAGGTGTTTGATTCGGTTTGCCGTATGCGTATAACAAAACTGCCCGATCCAAAAGTGATCGGTAATGCGGGTAGCTTTTTTAAAAACCCCGTCGTGGCAAAGGATGTGGTTGAGGCACTGCTGTCTCAGTTTCCGAATGCCCCTCATTACCCTCAACCTGATGGTTCAGTAAAACTGGCGGCTGGCTGGCTCATTGACCAATGTGAGTTGAAAGGCGTGGGTATCGGAGGGGCAGCCGTACATCGTCAACAGGCGCTTGTACTTATTAACGCGGCTAACGCGACAAGCGAAGATGTGGTCAATCTCGCGCACCTGGTGCGTGCGAAAGTCGGTGAGAAATTTAACGTCTGGCTGGAGCCTGAAGTACGCTTCATCGGGCAGAGTGGCGAAGTCAATGCTGTGGAGATCATTGCATGAAGGATAATACCGTTCCTCTGATGCTTATCTCCTTACTGGCCGATGGCGAGTTTCATTCCGGTGAGCAACTGGGTGAACAGTTGGGGATGAGCCGGGCGGCCATCAATAAACATATCCAGACTCTACGTGACTGGGGAGTTGATGTCTTTACCGTGCCAGGCAAAGGATACAGTTTACCGGAGCCGATTCAGTTGCTGGATTCTGACCGCATCTACAGTCAGTTGGATCGCGGCACGGTGGCTGTGCTGCCGGTTATTGATTCCACCAATCAGTACCTGCTGGACCGCATCGATCTATTGCAGTCTGGCGATGCCTGCGTGGCGGAATACCAACAGGCAGGTCGTGGACGTCGTGGACGTAAGTGGTTTTCCCCCTTTGGCGCAAACCTTTATCTTTCAATGTTCTGGCGTCTGGAGCAGGGGCCGGCCGCCGCGATCGGCTTAAGCCTAGTGATCGGTATCGTAATGGCTGAGGTTCTGCGTGATCTGGGTGCGGACAAGGTACGGGTGAAGTGGCCTAACGATCTCTACCTGTTGGATCGCAAACTGGCGGGGATCCTGGTTGAGTTAACGGGTAAGACGGGCGATGCTGCGCAGATCGTCATCGGCGCCGGCATTAACATGGCAATGCGCCGTGTGGAAGAAGGCGTGGTGAATCAGGGATGGATTACGTTGCAGGAAGCTGGGATTACGCTCGATCGCAATACGCTGGCGGCAAGGCTCATTCGTGAATTACGTACCGCGCTGGAGTTATTTGAGCAAGAAGGACTGGCTCCTTATCTTTCCCGTTGGGAAAAGCTGGATAACTTTATCAATCGCCAGGTTAAACTGATTATCGGTGACAAAGAAATATACGGTATTTCACGAGGTATCGATGCGCAGGGCGCATTACTTCTGGAACAGGATGGTATTATAAAACCGTGGGTTGGGGGAGAAATCTCCCTGAGAAGCGCTGAATAATTAAAAAGGGAGCGAAAGCTCCCTTTTTAATTATTTTCGCAGGCGAACCTGCTCGACGGCATGATTGGCGCTCTTGGTCATAATCAGACTCGCGCGCTCACGCGTGGGTAGAATATTTTGTTTTAAATTCAGCCAGTTAATTTCTTTCCATAATGAGGTGGCCGTATTGATCGCCTCCTCTTTCGTCAGTTTCGCGTAGTTATGGAAATAAGAGTCAGGGTCGGTAAACGCCCCCTCGCGGAATTTAAGAAAACGATTGATATACCATGTCTGCAGTAACTCTTCCGGTGCATCAACATAAATAGAGAAGTCGACGAAGTCCGAAACAAATACATGATGAGGGTCGTGTGGATAGTCCATCCCGCTCTGCAGAACATTGAGTCCTTCGAGAATTAATATATCGGGTTGGGCCACGGTTTTATCCCCATCAGGGATCACATCATAAATCAGATGCGAATAAACCGGAGCGGTTACGTTTGGCACGCCGGATTTGAGATCGGAGACAAACTTGACCAGACGATGCATGTCATACGATTCCGGAAAACCTTTCTTCTTCATTAACCCACGGTCTTTTAATACCTGGTTTGGATGAAGAAAACCATCCGTGGTGATCAGTTCAACGCGACGATGTTCTGGCCAACGGCTCAGTAACGCCTGTAATACACGCGCAGTGGTACTTTTCCCCACCGCTACGCTGCCAGCAATACTGATGATATAAGGGATACGCTCACCGTTCGTGCCCAGAAACTGTTCGAGAACAGCCTGACGACGCAGGTTCGAGCTGATATAGAAGTTAAGCAAACGCGACAAGGGCAAATAGATCTCTGCAACTTCTTCCAGCGATAAATCTTCATTAATCCCTTTTAACCGTGCGATCTCTTCTTCAGTGAGGGTCATCGGCACGGAATCACGAAGCGCAGCCCACTGGTTGCGGTCAAACTGTAGGTAAGGCGTCATTAACGTTTGCTCTTTTATACTCATAAGCATGTTTCTGGCTGTCATTACACCATCAGGGCAGTGATAAAAAGCGCGTCATCCCCGGCATGCAATGGCACGTCGCATTTCAGTTAATTTGGACAATGGGCAGGAGGGTAACACCAGATGGGGGGGAATAATAAGAAAAAATCTCTTCTGAACGTCATTCCCTGAAACGCAATGTGACGGATATTCCAGATGTACAGGCGATGATTTGGTGCGTTGAAGTACCACCCGATGCAGGTGGGAGGAAATGGACTGCCAGATAATGTCGAAATTTTATGCTAAGCTGACTGAAAATACGCCATTTTTTGGTCGTATAGTGCAAAATGTGAGCGATAGAACATTTTATGCAATTTTTTAGTTGCATGAGCACGCAGGTCTCCATAGAATGCGCGCTACTTGATGCCGACTTAGCTCAGTAGGTAGAGCAACTGACTTGTAATCAGTAGGTCACCAGTTCGATTCCGGTAGTCGGCACCATCAAGTCCGGTGGGGTTCCCGAGCGGCCAAAGGGAGCAGACTGTAAATCTGCCGTCACAGACTTCGAAGGTTCGAATCCTTCCCCCACCACCACTTTCTGGCAGCAATTGCTGTCTGAGCTGGTTACGAAAATAATCGGCTCGAATGAGAAAAGAGACTTGTCTCTTTTTTTGTTACAGAAAGAACTGGGTAGCCGAGTTTCAGGATGCGGGCATCGTATAATGGCTATTACCTCAGCCTTCCAAGCTGATGATGCGGGTTCGATTCCCGCTGCCCGCTCCAGACGTGCTGATATGGCTCAGTTGGTAGAGCGCACCCTTGGTAAGGGTGAGGTCCCCAGTTCGACTCTGGGTATCAGCACCAC
>NZ_JAOWCD010000102.1:6530-100456 GCF_030337175.1 Citrobacter sp. Ca225
GTGGAGCGGTAGTTCAGTTGGTTAGAATACCTGCCTGTCACGCAGGGGGTCGCGGGTTCGAGTCCCGTCCGTTCCGCCACCCTAATTAGGGGCGTAGTTCAATTGGTAGAGCACCGGTCTCCAAAACCGGGTGTTGGGAGTTCGAGTCTCTCCGCCCCTGCCAGAAAATAATCCTTAGCATCTGCTAAGGATTTTTTTTGTCTGTAAAACGCGCCTCCAGATACCGATCTCTTCCTTTTCTGGCATCCTTGCCAAACTCATTTCTGCTTATTCTCCCAGTACATCTATCTTTAGAAGATCTTTGATCAGTACATGTTTATCACTATTTTGCAGCCAAATAGCGTATAACGGACGCGAAAGCGTTGCGCTGTCTGCAACAGTATGCAAACCTCCTTTCTCTTTTGCCCAACGTGTGGGTAACCATGTGCAGCCGTTCAGAGCATGAAGTTGCTGTCTGGCCAGTTCAGCAGAACTGGTGGTGAGTACCGGGACTTCATCGGCAGCAATCAATCCCACTTCGTTTTGTTGAAAGTCTGGCCCCCACTCCAGGCGCAGATAATTCAGAGCCTCTTTCATCGTTGAGGGGCTGGCGCAATATAACGCCAGGGTGAAATACCCCAGTAATTGACTGCTAAATTCATCCATTTTTGGGGCTTCTGTGGTGATAAGCAGATCAAGCTGACGTTCATGCAACTGTTTTACCAGTGACTGGCGCTGCGCAATACGGGCTTCGAATTGCAGGCCGTTCTGGGGCTCTTGTGACTGATACAAGCGTCCCAACCAGCCGTTGAGCATGCACTCCCACAGAGAGGCGCTGGCACCGATTGAAAATTCATTATGTCTGGATGTATGGGCGACCTCTTTACGTGCTGCCTGCCAAGTATTCATTAGCGTTTCCGCATAGGGCAGAAGCTTCTCGCCGGCCGCCGTTAAACGGATATTATTTCTGTGGCGGGTAAAAAGATTCACACCCAGTTGATTTTCCAACTGTCTGATGCGAAAGCTTACCGCCGACTGAGTCAGGTAGAGCGCTTCCGCAGCCCGGCCAAAGTGGCGCGTTCGGCTAACTTCCAGGAAAGTTTTTAACAATTCCGTATCCACAGTGCTCTCCGCAAAATTATTTGTCGTTATGATTTAAATGTTTTGTTTTACACTCTGTCAAGCGTAACTAATACTCCGCGCCATAAATAGATCGGCCAAAGAATTAGGAGCGTGCAGGATGGCGGAAAGCTTTACGACGACTAATCGATATTTCGACAACAAATATTATCCACGCGGATTCTCTCGTCATGGTGATTTCACCATCAAAGAGGCGCAACTGCTTGAACGTCACGGTTATGCCTTCAACGAGCTGGATCTCGGAAAACGCGAGCCGGTTACCGAAGAAGAGAAGCTCTTTGTTGCGGTATGTCGTGGTGAACGTGAGCCAGTGACCGAAGCGGAACGCGTCTGGTCCAAATATATGACGCGTATCAAGCGTCCAAAACGTTTCCATACCCTGTCCGGCGGTAAACCGCAGATGGAAGGTGCTGAGGACTACACAGAGTCTGATGACTAATAAAAAAGGGCGAAGGCCCTTTTTTTATGTCAGTTGTTTCTGCAGGTGAGCAAGCAGTCGATCTATCGCCCGGTAACTGACCGCTTCCTGCAAGTGTCTTCGTGAAATGTGTTCGGCTTGCGCGAGATCGGCAATAGTCCTCGATACCTTTAATAACCGCTGCCAGGCGCGTATAGACAATCCAAGATGGATGAGGGTCTCTTCAAGCCACTGCGCGTCTTCATCTGCTAATGGGCAGTGTTCACGTATCTCCTTGTTTTGCAAGTGCGCATTCAATTTTCCCTGGCGTTTATGCTGACGTTCCCGCGCAGCAATGACCCGATGTTTAACCGTAAAGCTGTTTTCTCCCTTTACACCGGGCTGGCTGAGTATGCCTGGCGGTGGGAGAGGGATCTCAAGAGAAAGATCAAAGCGGTCCAGAAAGGGGCCCGATAGCCGACTGAGATAGCGTAATGTCTGTTCAGGCGTATTGCGGTTATGGTTGCCCTGATAATGACCGGTGGGACTGGGATTCATTGCCGCTACCAATTGAAAGCGCGCAGGATAGGTGATCTTAGCGCGCGTACGCGAAAGGTGGATCTGACCAGACTCTATCGGTTCACGTAGAGCATCTAATGTGCGTCGTTCAAACTCAGGCAGCTCATCAAGAAACAGTATGCCGTTGTGTGCCAAAGAAATTTCGCCTGGTGCGGGGATAGTTCCGCCACCAACCATGGCGGTCAGGGATGCGCTGTGGTGTGGTGAGCGAAAAGGTCGTTGTTTCCATAATTTTTGCACGCTGGTCGAGTTAACCAGACTGAGGATAGCGGCGCTTTCCAGGGCTTCTTCGTTACTTAATGCCGGCAACAGGCCATTAAGACGGCTGGCAAGCATCGTTTTCCCCGTACCCGGTGGGCCAACTAATAGCAGATTGTGGCCACCTGCGGCGGTGATCTCAAGGCTGCGCTTCCCTTGCTCCTGACCAATAATATCGCTGAGATCATCAGATGACACACTGATAGTGTCGTTGTTAACAACAGGATGGCTAAGGTCATGTTTTCCTTCCAGGAAGGCACAGACAGCTTGTAGATGATCGGCAACCAGACATCCTTCACCCTCAATCAGCCCGACTTCATCTTCGTTCTCTTTTGCCACGATAATGCCCCTTCCCACCCGTATCGCCTCGGTTGCGCTGGATATGGCGCCGGGAACGCCGCGTAACGCACCTGTAAGCGCTAATTCACCCACTAACTCATATTGGTCGAGTTTATGGGTTGTAAGCTGCTCAGAGGCAACCAGAAGCGCCACAGCAATAGGTAAATCATATCTCCCGCCCTCTTTGGGAAGATCGGCAGGGGCGAGATTGATGGTAATTTTCTTTGCGGGAAAGTCATATCCGCTATTAATGATCGCGCTGCGTACCCGGTCGCGCGCCTCTTTGACGGTCGTTTCTGGTAACCCCACCAGTGTTAAACCGGGTAAACCGTTGCTGATATGCACTTCGATAGTAATCGCCGGTGCATTGACACCCAGCGCAGCGCGTGTATGAACAATTGACAGTGACATAGTCCCTCCAGATGCCACTATTATGTCTAATTTCCTCTGTGCAAGATCACTGCTAAATAATGTTTATTCGCAGAAGATTCCGCACTTTTAATGCAATTAGATTACGTCTTCTCTTTTTCTGGAAGGGCGCTCGCAATCCGTTTTCCTCTCCTGCGACGTTATGAAAAAGGGGTTTACTTCCGTCCAGATAGTGAATTTTTTTCAATTCCTGGTTTTTGTATATAAAACAAGGACTTTTCTTTAATCCGTTAGCTGAGTCAGAAAAATGAAAAGAAAAAAATCTTGTGCTATTGGCGAAATCTATGGTAACTCTTTAGGCATTCCTTCGAACAAGATGCCAGAAAAGACAAAAATGACAGCCCTTCTACGAGTGATTAGCCTGGTCGTGATTAGCGTGGTGGTGATTATTATCCCACCGTGCGGGGCTGCACTTGGACGAGGAAAGGCTTAAAAATCAAGCCTTAACGAACTAAGACCCCCGCACCGAAAGGTCCGGGGGTTTTTTTTGACCTTAAAAACACAACAGAGGAGCAGAAAATGAATAACAGCATAAAATTCTGTTTCTTCAGATTTATGACGGGGAACTAACTATGAATGGAGCACAGTGGGTGGTACATGCGTTGCGTGCACAGGGGGTCGACACCGTATTCGGCTATCCCGGTGGCGCAATTATGCCGGTCTACGATGCGTTGTACGACGGTGGCGTGGAACACCTGCTGTGCCGACACGAACAGGGGGCCGCGATCGCAGCCATTGGCTATGCCCGTTCCACCGGTAAAACGGGGGTCTGCATCGCTACTTCTGGTCCGGGGGCAACCAACCTGATCACCGGACTTGCAGATGCGCTGTTAGATTCGGTCCCTGTTGTCGCGATCACCGGACAGGTTGCTGCGCCGTTCATCGGCACTGATGCGTTTCAGGAAGTGGACGTACTGGGGTTGTCGTTGGCCTGCACCAAGCACAGTTTCCTGGTGCAGTCACTGGAAGAGCTGCCACGCATCATGGCGGAGGCGTTTGAGGTCGCTAACACGGGTCGTCCGGGTCCGGTTCTGGTTGATATCCCGAAAGATATCCAGTTAGCCAGCGGGGCGCTGGAACCGTATTTCACGACCGTCGAAAACGCGACTGTTTTCCCTCAGGCTGACGTAGAGCAGGCGCGTAACATGCTGGCTCAGGCGCAAAAACCGATGCTGTATGTGGGAGGAGGCGTAGGGATGGCGCAGGCGGTTCCGGCGCTGCGTGAATTTATTGCGGTAACGCAAATGCCGGTGACCTGCACGCTGAAAGGGCTGGGGGCTGTTGAGGCGGATTATCCCTACTATCTGGGGATGCTGGGCATGCATGGCACCAAAGCCGCGAATTTTGCCGTGCAGGAATGTGATTTGTTGATTGCCGTAGGTGCACGTTTTGATGACCGGGTGACCGGCAAACTGGATACTTTCGCGCCCCATGCCAGTGTTATCCACATGGATATCGATCCGGCTGAACTGAACAAACTGCGCCGGGCGCATGTCACCTTGCAGGGCGATTTGAATGCGCTGCTGCCTGCGCTGCAACAACCGGTCGACATCGATGAATGGCGTCAGCGTAATGCGGAACTGCGTACTGACCACACCTGGCGCTACGATCATCCAGGGGAGGCCATCTACGCGCCGCTGCTGCTGAAACAGCTGTCGGAGCGTAAGCCTGCCAACTGTGTTGTAACGACGGATGTCGGTCAGCATCAGATGTGGTCTGCACAACATATGACCTACAGTCGCCCGGAGAATTTCATCACCTCCAGCGGCTTAGGCACGATGGGCTTTGGTTTACCGGCTGCCGTTGGGGCGCAGGTTGCGCGACCGGACGACACCGTTATCTGTATCTCCGGTGACGGCTCCTTCATGATGAATGTTCAGGAGCTGGGCACCGTAAAACGTAAGCAGTTACCGTTGAAGATAGTTTTACTGGATAACCAACGGTTAGGTATGGTTCGACAATGGCAGCAGCTGTTTTTCCAGGAACGATATAGCGAAACCACCTTAACCGATAACCCCGATTTCCTCACGTTAGCCAGCGCCTTCGGCATCCCTGGCCAACACATCACCCGAAAAGACCAGGTTGAAGCGGCGCTCGATACCCTGCTGAACAGCGACGGGCCATACCTGCTTCATGTCTCAATCGACGAACTTGAGAATGTCTGGCCACTGGTGCCGCCTGGCGCCAGCAACGCTGAAATGCTGGAGAAATTATCATGATGCAACATCAGGTCGCCGTAGAGGCTCGCTTTAACCCGGAAACGCTGGAACGTGTTTTACGTGTGGTACGCCACCGTGGTTTTCAGGTATGTGCCATGAATATGGAAGCCGCCCGTGACGCGCAGAATATAAATATCGAATTGACCGTTGCCAGTCCACGGTCGGTCGACTTACTGTTTAGTCAGTTAAGTAAGCTGGTGGATGTGGCACATGTTGCCATCTGCCAGAGCACAACAACATCACAACAAATCCGCGCGTAAGCGTGACAGGAAGAAGAAATGACGACGAAAAAAGCTGATTACATTTGGTTCAATGGCGAGATGGTTCGTTGGGAAGACGCGAAAGTTCACGTGATGTCCCACGCGCTGCACTACGGTACGTCTGTCTTTGAAGGCATCCGTTGCTATGACTCGCACAAAGGCCCGGTGGTGTTCCGTCATCGTGAACATATGCAACGCCTGCATGACTCAGCCAAAATTTATCGTTTCCCGGTCTCTCAGAGCGTGGATGAGTTGATGGAAGCCTGCCGTGAGGTGATCCGTAAAAACAACCTGACCAGCGCTTATATTCGCCCGCTGGTGTTTGTTGGCGATGTAGGCATGGGCGTGAACCCGCCTCCGGGATACACCACCGACGTCATTATCGCTGCGTTCCCGTGGGGCGCGTACCTGGGCGCTGAAGCGCTGGAACAAGGGATCGATGCAATGGTTTCCTCGTGGAACCGTGCCGCACCTAACACTATCCCGACCGCCGCAAAAGCGGGCGGTAACTACCTTTCGTCACTTCTGGTGGGTAGCGAAGCGCGTCGTCATGGCTATCAGGAAGGTATTGCGCTGGATGTGAATGGTTACATCTCCGAAGGCGCCGGTGAAAACCTGTTTGAAGTGAAAGACGGTGTGCTGTTTACCCCGCCGTTTACCTCTTCCGCGTTGCCGGGGATCACCCGTGACGCCATCATTAAACTGGCGAAAGAACTGGGTATTGAAGTGCGCGAGCAGGTTCTGTCCCGCGAATCCCTGTATCTGGCGGATGAAGTCTTCATGTCTGGTACCGCGGCGGAAATCACCCCGGTTCGCAGCGTTGACGGCATTCAGGTGGGCGAAGGCCGCTGTGGTCCAGTCACCAAACGCATCCAGCAAGCGTTCTTCGGCCTGTTCACCGGCGAAACCGAGGACAAATGGGGCTGGTTGGATCAGGTAAATTCATAATTAAAGATAAATGGGACGGCACGCACCGTCCCGTTTTACAGACACCAGGAGTAAATAACGCATGCCTAAGTACCGTTCCGCTACCACCACTCATGGCCGCAATATGGCAGGAGCCCGCGCGCTGTGGCGCGCAACCGGAATGACGGATGCCGATTTTGGCAAACCGATCATTGCCGTCGTGAACTCATTCACCCAGTTTGTGCCAGGACACGTGCACCTGCGCGATCTCGGTAAACTGGTCGCTGAACAGATTGAAGCGTCCGGCGGCGTGGCGAAAGAGTTCAATACCATTGCCGTGGATGATGGTATCGCTATGGGTCACGGGGGCATGCTTTATTCACTGCCGTCGCGCGAGCTGATCGCAGATTCGGTGGAGTACATGGTGAATGCCCATTGTGCCGATGCAATGGTCTGTATCTCCAACTGCGACAAAATCACCCCAGGGATGCTGATGGCTTCCCTGCGTCTGAACATTCCGGTGATCTTCGTTTCCGGCGGTCCGATGGAAGCCGGGAAAACCAAGCTGTCTGATAAAATCATCAAGCTCGATCTGGTCGATGCCATGATCCAGGGCGCGGACCCGAAAGTCTCTGACGATCAGAGTAATCAGGTTGAACGTTCCGCCTGTCCGACCTGTGGCTCCTGTTCCGGGATGTTTACCGCGAACTCGATGAACTGTCTGACCGAAGCGTTGGGCCTGTCACAGCCGGGTAACGGTTCGCTGTTGGCGACTCACGCCGACCGTAAACAGTTGTTCCTCAATGCCGGTAAACGCATTGTTGAGCTGACTAAACGTTACTACGAGCAGGATGACGCCTCCGCGCTGCCGCGCAGCATAGCCAGCAAGGCAGCGTTTGAGAACGCCATGACGCTGGATATCGCGATGGGCGGTTCCACCAATACCGTTCTGCACTTACTGGCGGCGGCGCAGGAAGCGGAGATCGATTTCACAATGAGTGATATCGACAAACTTTCCCGTAAAGTGCCGCAGCTGTGCAAAGTGGCGCCGAGTACGCAGAAATACCATATGGAAGATGTTCACCGTGCGGGCGGGGTGCTGGGGATTCTGGGCGAGCTGGATCGTGCGGGCCTGTTGAACCGGGACGTGAAGAACGTGCTGGGGCTGACGTTGCCGCAAACCCTTGAGCAGTATGACATCACGGTGACGCAAGATGACGCCGTGAAGCAGATGTTCCGCGCAGGCCCTGCGGGTATTCGTACTACAGAAGCGTTCTCGCAGGATTGCCGCTGGGACTCGCTGGATGACGATCGCGCTGAAGGTTGTATCCGTTCGCTGGAACATGCCTACAGCAAAGATGGTGGTCTGGCGGTACTTTACGGTAACTTCGCGGAAAATGGCTGCATCGTCAAAACCGCCGGCGTGGATGACAGTATTCTGAAGTTCACTGGCCCGGCCAAAGTGTATGAAAGCCAGGATGAGGCGGTTGACGCGATCCTCGGCGGCGAAGTGGTGGCAGGCGATGTGGTCGTGATCCGCTACGAAGGGCCGAAAGGCGGACCGGGGATGCAGGAAATGCTCTACCCGACCACCTTCCTCAAGTCGATGGGCCTCGGCAAAGCGTGCGCACTGGTTACCGACGGTCGTTTCTCTGGCGGCACCTCTGGCCTCTCCATTGGTCACGTTTCACCGGAAGCGGCCAGCGGCGGCAATATCGCGATCATTGAAGACGGTGACATGATTGCTATCGATATTCCAAACCGTGGCATTCAACTGCAACTGAGCGATGCGGAAATTGCTGCGCGTCGTGAAGCACAGGAAGCACGCGGCGACAAAGCGTGGACTCCGAAAGATCGTCAGCGTCAGGTGTCGTTTGCGCTGCGCGCCTATGCCAGCCTGGCGACCAGCGCCGATAAAGGCGCGGTCCGCGATAAATCGAAACTGGGAGGCTGATGATGGCCGAATCACAACCTCTGTCAGCAGCCCCGGAAGGGGCAGAATATCTGCGTGCGGTGCTCCGCGCGCCGGTATACGAAGCGGCGCAGGTGACGCCGTTACAAAAAATGGAAAAGCTCTCATCGCGCCTTGATAACGTGATCCTCGTGAAGCGCGAAGACCGGCAGCCCGTTCACAGCTTCAAGCTTCGAGGCGCTTACGCGATGATGGCAGGGCTGACCGAGGCGCAAAAAGCTCACGGGGTGATCACCGCTTCTGCGGGCAACCATGCCCAGGGCGTGGCGTTTTCCTCCGCTCGTCTGGGCGTGAAGGCGCTGATCGTGATGCCTGTTGCGACGGCCGATATCAAAGTCGATGCCGTTCGCGGGTTTGGCGGCGAAGTGCTGCTGCATGGCGCAAACTTTGATGAAGCGAAAGCGAAAGCGATTGAACTGTCGCAGCAACAGGGTTTTACCTGGGTTCCGCCATTCGATCATCCGATGGTGATTGCCGGTCAGGGGACGCTGGCGCTGGAACTGCTGCAGCAGGATGCGCATCTTGATCGTGTATTTGTACCGGTCGGCGGCGGCGGTCTGGCGGCGGGCGTGGCGGTACTGATTAAGCAATTGATGCCGCAAATCAAAGTGATTGCGGTGGAGGCGGAAGACTCCGCCTGTCTGAAAGCGGCGCTGGATGCGGGCCATCCAGTCGATCTCCCACGCGTTGGCCTGTTCGCCGAAGGTGTCGCGGTAAAACGCATTGGCGATGAAACCTTCCGTCTGTGTCAGGAATATCTCGACGACATCATCACCGTGGATAGCGACGCGATATGTGCGGCGATGAAAGACCTGTTCGAAGATGTTCGCGCAGTCGCAGAGCCTTCCGGCGCGCTGGCGCTGGCGGGAATGAAAAAGTACGTCGCTCAGCACAATATCCGCGGCGAACGTCTGGCGCATATCCTTTCCGGCGCTAACGTCAATTTCCACGGTCTGCGCTACGTTTCCGAGCGTTGCGAGCTGGGCGAACAGCGTGAGGCGCTGCTGGCAGTGACCATTCCGGAAGAAAAAGGCAGCTTCCTGAAGTTTTGCCAACTGCTGGGCGGTCGCTCAGTCACTGAATTTAACTATCGCTTTGCCGATGATAAGAACGCCTGCATTTTCGTCGGTGTCCGGTTGAGCAGGGGGATGGAAGAACGCACGGAGATCCTGAATCTGTTGCGCGACGGTGGCTACAGCGTGGTTGACCTCTCTGACGACGAAATGGCGAAGCTGCACGTACGCTACATGGTTGGCGGTCGTCCGTCGAAACCGCTACAGGAACGTTTATTCAGCTTCGAATTTCCGGAATCACCCGGCGCGCTGCTCAAGTTCTTGCATACGCTGGGGACCCACTGGAATATCTCGTTGTTCCATTACCGCAGCCACGGCACGGACTATGGCCGCGTACTGGCCGCGTTTGAACTGGGCGATCACGAACCGGATTTCGAAACGCGTTTGCAAGAACTGGGCTATGAGTGTCACGACGAAACGCATAACCCGGCATTCCGCTTTTTTCTTGCAGGCTAACCGCGGCTTAACAGGAGATGACCTGACCGGGTTATCTCCTGTTTTTTTGTAAGCTCAACGGTAATACGTATGGGCAAACAGTTTTTTGTTATCATCTCCGTCTTTGAACAACCCATCATAATTTCCTTCCGGCAACAATAGCGCCTTCTCCGGACCATTAAGTAAGGTGATAGTTTTAGCGCCTGCCGACAAAGTAACTGGCGGGGCGAGTGTGATCCCTTCCACATTTATTTGTGCTGATACGGGGGTGCCGGTATCACTGTACAACTGATATCTTCCGGACAGCGGTATGTTAAATTTCTCCTGACGGCCAATGTGCAGTTGTCGCCCCGCCAATCTTATATTTGGCGCGACCTTGACGTAGCTGTTGTCGATGGCTTCTGCGATAGCAGAATAGATATTACTCAACCGGTAGGACCATATAATGACTTTCGGGGGGGACTGAGTCAGCACTTGCCAGGCTTCGGAATGTTTACCTTCTCGCCGTGTCTTTAAAACATACCAGGCATCGAGCCATAGCGTCGTCGGCTCCAGCCTGTTGGGCAGCATCCCTATACCATCAAAATACTTTTCGTCAGGTTTGAGCAGTGCTTCTGCTCTGGTAACCAGTTCAAGTTGTTGCACATTGTTAATTTTCAGGTAGCTGAGATTGAGACAGTAGCTTGAAACCAGGGTTACTGTTGTCACCGCCAGGATAAATAATCTCGTGGCTGGCCTGCGGTTTTGGGCGAGAAGGCTATCTAGCGGGATGAGGGACCAGAGCGATATAAACGGTAGCGCCATAATAAACACATAGGGCCAGGGCTGGTTATGAGTGAAAACTAACGTGGTAATGACGAATGAAAAAATCAGGGCGATGCGCGTTTTTTCATTCAAGGTTTTCCAGCGCTTTAATGCCATTATCATGCCGCTAAAACAGAGCAGATAGAGAAGCGTATTGTCTAAAAGGGTTTGCAAGACATATACGCGAATCCCGTTATAGGCTTCGCTGCTGTATATCGCCACTTCTACCGGACCGAAGATCAAACCTTCAGCGATACGTAACGGGTCGCTGCCGCCAAATATAAAGCAATAGGCAATTGCAGGAAGTAACCAACCGGCGGTTAAGTAAAAGCCGCGAACGATAGCATCGATGAAATGTTTGCGCAGCGTAGCGTCAATCACTAATCCAAGCCCAAGCGCCAGATTGAAGAACGCTGATTTTTGGGTAACTAAAAACGCCAGTCCGCTCAGGATACCGGCGATAAAAATCTTTCTTGCGTTGAGCGTATGGCCGCGCAGAATTACCAGAACGGCGGCAAGGGCGAAAAACAGCGCCAGGGGCTCTGAACGGGTGCGGAAGATACGCTCCATAAAATTCGTAAAACAGAGCAAAACAAGAATAATAAAAAGCGCCCGTAAGCGCTGCTCGCCCAGCGCACGCGCGCAGGCATAGACTAGCAGCAGGGTTCCACAAGCGAGGAGTGCCGTCTGCATCCGCGCGACGAGAATGATCGAAACCGCATCCCAGCCAATCAGGTGAGCCAGTTTATAAAACACCGCAAACCCTACGGCCTTAGGGGGGGGAATCGTGTCGAATAGTCCATTAGCAAAATACTTGGCGTAGCCAAGTTGGGCAAACTCATCCATGATCAAGAGAATATGCCAGGCAAAAACGAAAATAAGCGTAACTTTAATGGCAATACTCACACTAAGGAGGAGCGTTAACCTGCGCGGGCAGGCGCCAATAAAAAGCGTGCCGGAGGTATCCATTTTATTATCTTCTGTCTTTGCCATTGGCTTTATCTCCATCTCCATTTAGCACCAACTCCATGATTTCCTGCGCCATTTTTCGCCAGCTATAATGTTCTCTGGCATAACAAATCATGGCCTCACGTTCGTGGAGGGAGAGCACGCAGTTATCTATTGCGACAGAGCAGAACTGTGCCGAACGTTGTGGCTCGTTGAGGTCTATGTTCACACCATGTATCCAGCTTGCCGCTACGGGATCGGCTCTGTGAGCCGGGCTACCACAGATGACGGGTAATCCACAAGCCATTGCCTCCTGGATAACAAGGGGATAACCTTCTCCGACGGCCGGTAACAGAAGAACATCCGCACAGCGATAAAGCTCTGCCAGTGCGCGGGGGGCCTGAACGCCAAGATCGTAAACGTTGCTCAATCCCCATTCTGCGGGGCGAAGTGGGCCGTTTCCGGCCAGTAAAAACTGGCATTCCGGTCTGGTTATTGCCAGAGCGTGCAGTATCGACAACCCTTTCTTTTCAACATAACGACCCACGAATAGTATGCGCCGGGCACAAGGCGGGAGGTTGTATCTTGCCAGCGGAGTTTGACTGGATACTGAAGTCACGGGGGGATAGAAAATGGTGCTATCAACCCCGTTAAACAGCAATTTATACGGATAACGCGCAGGGGTCCCAAGCAGGTCGTGGCGGACAGTATCGCTAATAAATACCCTGGCATCGGCGGCCCATAACATCTGGCGTGTTACGACCAAATTAGCCAGCCGCATAAGCAGACGCAGTACGGGTGATCTGAAAGGAATGGCAGCAATATGTTGAATCAGAATGACGGGCTTCGCGTGGAGTTTGGCCATCATCATACCAAGGATTGATGTGGCATAGAGCGCATCGTGAATCACCACCACGTCGCTACGCCGTACGGCGTCGCTAAGTGCGCAAATGGCTGTAGGGCCAGGTAACGGCATTGGCAGACCGGTGAGTTTCTCCAACGGATCGACGCAGCGTAACGCGATAATGTTGAGATTATCGGTAGGTAACGCATCGCTGGCGCTGGCTGCCCAATACGGTATCGCTCCCAGGTGTGCGAACTGGCGGCACAAATGCCCGGCAACGCGTTCAATACCCCCGCCGTGTGCCTCGTAGAAATGGCTGATCGTCAAGATATTCACTGGCTAGACCCTCACCAGACGCATCGAATGGGGATAAACCACGAGATGGTGTGATACCGTCTTCTGTTGATAGTGCGGATTCAGGGGAACGTTAATCATATCTGTATAGCTTTACTGCGGCCTGACGTGCTGATAGCCCAACGGCTAAGGAGAAAATTCAGCACGAGCATGCAGAGCGAAGCAAGCGGCGCAGCGATGGTCATCGGAAATTCCAGCCAGTGATACCAAATCCAGGTGCTGATAAAGGCAAGAGGGATATTCAGCAACATGCTGATGGTATAACGGCCAAAGCCAGCAAATGAAAGCGGCTGTTTAAACGTGAATAAGCTGTGCAGGATATAACCGACGGTAGCGATGATGGCGAAAGACAACAGGATCGCTAACCAGAGCGCAACGCATAAACTTTCCGCCACGATCATGATGGCATTATGTCCCAGGAAACAGCAGCCAGAAATGCAGAGATAAGTAAAAGAGGTGCGAATTTTCATCGGGGTGCTTTCCGGGCACGAAGTAAAAATACGCAGGCGTTGTCATGCCGTACTTGCGCCGGCGTGACATAATCTTCGAACATGGCGCGCAGATTCATCATGACGGCCAGACCTGAGGCTAGAACGCCGCCGATGAGGGGGAGCCGACGGATGAAAAACGCAAAACCTGTCAGGCGAATAATGGTGGTTGTAGCCAATGGGCCAACCAGAGCGTCGACTTCTTCAACCACAAACCCGCGATCGGTAAGATCGGATATGAGACCGGTGCGGGTCCAGCGGCGGTGATCTTCCGGATGAGGATGATAGAGCCAGGTTCCGTGCGTGGAGAGTAACAAGAGACCATCATCATTTAACAAACGCCGAATTTCAGCGCAATACGCATCAAGATCTCTGACGTGTTCCAGTACCTGGACGGAAAGTATGGCTCCTGCGGCACCATCAGCTAAAGGGATACGTCCCTGTGGGTCAATTTTGAGTGTACCGCTGTCATCAAGATCGGCACCACAATAGTTAATATTCAACTGACGCATCATTTCAGCATAGGGGGAATCGCCGCAGCCAAAGTCGATCATGAAGGTATTTGGCTGAATGTGACGTTCTGCTTGCTCGCGTAATCGTCTCGCCAGTGCACGTAACAACAACCAGTCAGTGTGCCAAATTCGAGGGGTGGCCCTGTTTCTTTTCATACTCCGGGTCCTTGCGGTGAGGTATCTGAATCATGCCGGTTCAGGCTGTCCAGCAGGAGCTGTAGTACGAATCCGGCCAGGACCATCAGCACTCCAGCGATGCAGGCTGTGCTGATGGCAAAAACAATGTGTACCGACTGTTCCATTGAGCCACGGGTAAATATCCAGTGAAAAGCAAGGAGGAGGTCGGCAAAAAAACCGGCTATGGCAAGCACAGATCCGCTGAATACCAGCCACTCGAGAGGGTGCGAGCGCATGAGCCAGGGGATAACCCGGCTTTCCGCAATCGGGTGGTTAATGGCGATGGCGACCTTCGCTAACACGCCTAACAGGACCGCGATAAGACCAATAAGCGTCGACATTGTCGCCAGGGCAACGAAATGGATACCAAAATAGTAACCGTTGATTTCTATGGGGCCTGCGGCAAGTAGCGCAAGGCCGATAGCTCCGAGCAGTAGTAGCGTAAAGCCAGGGATCAAATAGAGCCTGTCCGGGGCATGAGCGATGAGAAGACGCAGATGTCTCCAGCCGTCACGAAATGAACGTAAATGAGGAGGGCGGTTGCGTTTGTCCGGATAGAGCTTGATAGGCACTTCATGAATGATGAGTCCTGCGCGGTGCGCGTTAATGATCATTTCAGAGGCAAATTCCATACCGGTAGAACGAGTGGCCATTTTTTGAAATGCTTCGCGGGTAAAGGCCCGCATCCCACAGTGGAAATCGCGAATGGGTGAGTGGTAAAGCAGCCTGGCTATGCCGGAAAGCAGTGGATTTCCCAGATAGCGATGCAGAGGAGGCATTGCCCCTGGTTCAATTCCTCCAGCAAATCGATTACCCATAACAAAGTCTGCACCGCTTTCCAGTGCATCGACGAAAATATCTAGCTGGCTCCAGTCATAGGAGTCATCGGCATCAGCCATAATGAGATATTTACCTTTTGCCGCACTGGCAGCCGCGCTTATTGCTGCGCCATAACCTTTGACGGACTGATGAATAACTCGGGCACCCAGTGATTTTGCAATTTCAACGGATTGGTCTGTTGAGCCATTATCACCGATGATAATTTCACCTTGAATACCCAGGCGAGTAAACGCTTCTGTTACTTTCTTAATACAGATAGCAAGCGTAAGTTCTTCATTCAGGCATGGAATGATTGCTGAAACCAGGGGCGCGGACTCTGCCGCCGGTATCTCAACAGGGGAGAAGGCAACCTGTCGAGAAATATAGTTGGCGGGAGTTAATAAATTATCTGAATAACCAAATCGATGAAAATGCGTTGAATGCATAATAGTAAGCTCCGATCCATGAGCAGGATTAAGAGTCTATCCCAATGGGCTATTACATTTGGCATTCTGAACCTGGGCAGGCGTTTGAACGACCATCAGAGCAGCCTGAAAGGCGTGTGAAGCGAGTCCTCCTCACGTATTCCGGCTATGAACCTTTTGTGCCGTGCCACCCGTGTTGCAACATGACTGTAAAAGTACACCTATTGGGATAGGCTCTATATATCTAATGGCAACTTCAATTTAATTCATATTCTGAATGATTTGGAATATGAATGGGTGCTAGTTAATATACCCTGTGTGGATAATATGCGTTAAGTTAATTCACAACTTAATTTGCGTTATATAGATCAAACATCAGATCGCATCGTACAGGAGTCGTCGTTATTAAGTCTACTGGTTTATGGCATGAAAAATGGTAACAGTTTATTCGTTATTTATTAATATCTATAAGGTGATGATTTACTTTGTGCGTCAGGCATTACACATAAATATATTTTCGTGTAGCAAGTGCCGATGCCTTTCACCCAATGTTATCGCCACAACGCCGTCTCTCACGCATCACTGGCTACTTGTTCTGTTTTTTGGGAACGGCTTAACAAGGGGAAGGTTTCATAGATTGCGGTAGGGAATATTCTTTACGCAGGGCGGCACTGCTCTGATTAGTTAAAGTCCTGACTTTTCAGCCAGGACTTTATCAGACGTCTGTTTTTGCTCTTACATCAGCAAATTACAGAGTCACCACATCAAATTCGACTTCGGGGTTCACATCAGCCTCGTAATCGACTTCGTCGAGGCCAAAACCGAACAGATTGAGAAATTCCAGCTTGTAGCCTGCATAATCGGTTTCTTGCGCCAGGTTTTCGGTGGTGATCAGCGGCCACAGATCGCGGCATGCCTGCTGAATATCTTCACGCAGTTCCCAGTCATCCATGCGGATACGCTGGTGGTCATCAAGCGCAGCCTTGTCACCGTACAGGCTGGTGGTCATCAGACGGTTAATCTGCTCAATGCATCCTTCATGAATCCCTTGTTCTTTCATCAGTTTGAAGACCATAGAGATATACAGCGGCATTACTGGAATGGCTGAAGAAGCCTGTGTGACTACCGATTTCAGGACCGCAACGTTGGCTGTGCCATTGATTGAAGACAGTTGATTACGCAGCGCACCTGCCGCACGGTCAAGGTCTTCTTTCGCTTTGCCCAGCGCGCCATGCCAATAGATTGGCCACGTCAGGTCGGTACCGATGTAAGAGTAAGCAACGGTTTTCACGCCGTCGGCCAGCACATTGGCCTGGCGCAGGGCATCTATCCACAGCTCCCAGTCTTCTCCGCCCATTACGGTCACGGTGTTCTGAACTTCTTCTTCCGTTGCGGGCTCAATGCTGGCCGTCGTGATCTGATCCTTATTGGTATCAATTGCTTTAGAGGTGTAAACCTCACCAATAGGTTTCAGCGCCGAACGGACAACTTCACCCGTTTTCGGCATTTTACGAACCGGGGAAGCGAGTGAATAAACGACTAAATCAATTTGGCCCAGGTCTTCTTTGATGAGCTTGATGACTTCATCACGACATTCGTCGGAGAACGCATCACCGTTAATGCTTTTGGAATACAGACCTTCCCGCTTTGCAGCTTCATCGAAAGCCGCGGCGTTATACCAGCCTGCTGAACCTGGTTTAGATTCGGTACCCGGTTTTTCGAAAAATACGCCGATAGTGGCGGCTCCGCTGCCAAACGCTGCGGAGATTCTTGATGCCAGTCCATAGCCGGTTGAAGCACCGATGACCAGCACGCGGGAAGGACCGTTTTCGATTTTCCCGTTTTGTTTAACGTACTCGATCTGCTTTTCCACATTGACTTTACAGCCAGTCGGATGGGTCGTTGTACAGATGAATCCACGGATTTTTGGCTTGATTATCATAATGATGGCTAATTTAGTTTGTGTTTCGCTGTCATAGGGGCAATGACACCGTCTGTGTATTATGGCGGGTCATTATACAGAAAAGATTCCGCAAAACTGAATCTACCTCTGATTTTAGACCTGACGCTGATACTACTCGGCAATTTTGCGCTCCAGCACAATTTTCCAGAACGCATCAATAAGCGGCTCATGCAGCCGTTTTTTCGGCGCGCAGACGCCCAGTTCGAACGGAGTTTTCTCGTCGCTACGCTCTAAAATCATGACGCGATTGCGCACCGGTTCGGGGCTGTTTTCCAGCACCACTTCGGGCAGTAGCGCCACGCCACAGCCGAGTGCGACCATCGACACCATCGCTTCGTGCCCCCCCACGGTGGCGTAAATCTGCGGGTTGCTGATTTTATGGCGACGAAACCACAGTTCAATGCGGCGGCGCACAGGCCCCTGATCGGCCATGATGAATGGCACCGTAGACCAGTCGGGTTTCTCCACCGAAACCTGATTGCGTACCGGGCAGGGCAGGGCCGGGGCAATGAGTACCACCGCCAGATTTTCCAGCATCGAAAACGCCACCGCGCCCGGCAGCGTTTCAGGCTTACCGGCAATCGCCAGATCCGCTTCGCCGGTCACCACCTTTTCCATGGCATCGGCGGCGTCGCCGGTAGTGAGTTTAATTTCTACTGAGGGATGCTCAGCGCGAAAGCGATCGAGGATTGGCGGCAGATGGCTGTAGGCGGCGGTCACCGAGCAGAAAATATGCAGTTCGCCCGATAGCGACGGACCTTGCTGATCGAGGGTGTGACGCAGTTGCTGATACTGCAACAGCGTCTGCTGGGCAAACGTTCGCAGCTCTTCACCCGCTTCGGTCAGCGTGACTGTGCGATTATCGCGGACAAACAACGGCTGCCCGAGGTCTTCCTCAAGGCGCTGGATCTGCCGTGACAGCGTAGAAGGACTGACGTGCATCGCCCGCGCGCTGCGGCCAAAGTGGCGGCTTTCCGCCAGATGCAGGAACATTTTCAGATCGCGTAAATCCACCGGCGAACCTCTTAATTTTTACGTTGCAGTTATTGCAATGTGACGTTGTGAATATATCAATTTCCGCAATAAATTTCCTGTTGTACTGTGGAGTCATTCTCGCTGAACAGCGAACCGAATAATAAGCACCACAACACAACATCACGGAGTACACCACCATGGCTAACTACTTTAATACACTGAACCTGCGCCAGCAGCTGGCACAGCTGGGTAAATGTCGCTTTATGGGCCGCGATGAGTTCGCCGATGGCGCGAGCTACCTTCAGGGTAAAAAAGTGGTCATTGTCGGCTGTGGCGCGCAGGGCCTGAACCAGGGCCTGAACATGCGTGATTCCGGTCTGGATATCTCCTACGCCCTGCGTAAAGAGGCGATTGCTGAGAAGCGCGCATCCTGGCGTAAAGCGACTGAAAACGGCTTCAAAGTCGGCACGTATGAAGAGCTGATCCCGCAGGCGGATTTGGTGGTTAACCTGACGCCAGACAAACAACACTCTGACGTAGTGCGTTCCGTACAACCGCTGATGAAAGACGGCGCGGCGCTGGGTTACTCTCACGGCTTCAACATCGTTGAAGTGGGCGAGCAAATCCGTAAAGACATCACCGTAGTGATGGTGGCACCGAAGTGTCCGGGTACTGAAGTGCGTGAAGAATACAAACGTGGTTTCGGTGTGCCGACGCTGATCGCGGTTCACCCGGAAAACGATCCGAAAGGCGAAGGCATGGCGATTGCTAAAGCCTGGGCTGCAGCGACCGGCGGTCACCGTGCGGGCGTGCTGGAATCTTCCTTCGTGGCGGAAGTGAAATCCGACCTGATGGGCGAGCAGACCATTCTGTGCGGTATGCTGCAGGCTGGTTCTCTGCTGTGCTTCGATAAGCTGGTGGAAGAAGGGACTGACCCGGCATATGCCGAGAAACTGATTCAGTTCGGCTGGGAAACGATCACTGAAGCGCTGAAGCAGGGCGGTATCACGCTGATGATGGACCGTCTGTCCAATCCGGCAAAACTGCGTGCTTACGCGCTGTCCGAACAGCTGAAAGAAATTATGGCGCCGCTGTTCCAGAAACACATGGACGACATCATTTCCGGTGAGTTCTCTTCCGGCATGATGGCTGACTGGGCTAACGACGATAAGAAACTGCTGACATGGCGTGAAGAGACTGGTAAAACCGCGTTCGAAACCGCGCCGCAGTATGAAGGCAAAATCGGCGAGCAGGAGTACTTCGATAAAGGCGTACTGATGATCGCGATGGTAAAAGCGGGCGTTGAGCTGGCGTTTGAAACCATGGTGGATTCCGGCATCATCGAAGAGTCCGCGTACTACGAATCCCTGCACGAGCTGCCGCTGATCGCCAACACCATTGCGCGTAAGCGTCTGTACGAAATGAACGTGGTGATCTCTGATACTGCAGAATACGGTAACTACCTGTTCTCTTATGCCTGCGTACCGCTGCTGAAAGAGTTCATGACCACGCTGCAGACCGGCGACCTGGGTAAAGCGATTGCTGAAGGCGCAGTGGATAACGCTCAGTTACGCGATGTAAATGACGCGATTCGCAGCCATGCTATCGAGAAAGTCGGCCAGAAACTGCGTGGTTATATGACCGATATGAAGCGCATTGCCGTTGCGGGTTAAACCGACATTGTCGGGTGGCGGCTACGCCTGACCCGACCTACAAAAGTGCAAAGCCGAAGGCCGGATAAGCATCGTGCCATCCGGCAAAAAAAGCCCAGAGTCTGAACGCTCTGGGCTTTTGCTTAGTTACGGTACAGCACTTTGATGATGTGGTAGCCGAACTGGGTGTGCAGCGGGCCGGTCGGTTCCAGCACCGGGCAGGAAAAGACCACTTTATCGAACGCCGGAACCATCTGGCCCTGGCGGAATTCGCCTAAGTCACCGCCTCGTTTGCCTGACGGGCAGATGGAATGTTTCTTCGCCAGTTTGCCGAAGTCGGCGCCGTTTTTAATCTGCTCCAGAAGATCCAGTGCCAGTTTCTCTTCTTTAACAAGGATATGCAGTGCTGCTGCGGTTTTTGCCATGATCGTGCCTTGAGTCGGGGAAATGAAGGGGGCGATTTTAGCATGTGGGGAGAGGGAAAGAATATCCAGGCCAGCGGTTGGTGACTGGCCTGGATATAGGATTAGTGAATTTGCTGCTGCGACAGCTTCCAGACGCTGGCAATATTACGTGCCGAAATGCGCAGATTGTATTCCGCGTCCTCTAAGGCTTCCGGTAGCGTGGCGATGCGCGTCAACACAGAGAAAACGGCATCCAGCCCATGCTCATGAACAATCTGATGATCCTGGGTCAAACCGCCGGCAAGCGCAATAACCGGTTTTTGATAGCGTTTGGCGCAGCGGGCAACGCCAATCGGCGTTTTGCCGCAGATGCTCTGGCTGTCGAGGCGACCTTCTCCGGTGATCACCAGACTGGCATCGGCTACCAGGCGCTCCAGTTGCAGCGCGTTAATCACAATCTCCACACCGGGTTTTAAATCAGCGCCCAGTAGACCGAGTAATGCGGCTCCCATTCCGCCTGCTGCGCCAGCGCCCGGCGCATTCATTACATCCCGACCGGTAAACTCCTGTAGTCGCTTGCCATAAACCGCCAGCGCACCGTCTAACGCTGCAACCATCGCTTCCGTCGCCCCCTTTTGTGGGCCGAAAATGGCAGAGGCCCCCGTCGGACCGCACAGCGGATTGTTGACGTCGCAGGCCACGGTGATGGAGACCGTCTTTAGACGCGGGTCGGCGTGGGAAGTGTCGATTGTTGCCAGTTTACTGAGCGCACCGCCGCCTTCGGGAAGCGCGTCTCCTTTTTCATCCAGGAGGTCGATGCCCAGCGCCTGTAGCATGCCCGCGCCTCCGTCATTCGTCGCGCTGCCTCCGATGCCAAGAATAATGTGCTCAACGCCCCGATCGAGTGCGGCAAGGATGAGCTCGCCCGTTCCATAGCTGGTGGTCAGCAGTGGGTTACGATGCTCTGGCGGCACATGGTGGAGACCTGACGCCGCAGCCATTTCGATCACCGCCGTCTTCCCGTCACCCAGCATTCCCCAGCGTGCCTGGACCGGTGTTCCCAGAGGGCCCGTGACATCGATAAAGTGGTAATGGCCCTCAGTGGCCTCCACCATCGACTCAACGGTGCCTTCGCCGCCGTCCGCCATAGGGAGTTTGACATACTGGGCATCGGGATATATTTCGCGAAACCCCTGTTCGATAGCCGTCGCCACCTGCATGGCAGACAAACTTTCTTTAAATGAATCTGGTGCGATAACTATTTTCATTGTGTGCTTACCCGGCGAGTCCGAAGACACCAAACAGCAGTGTCGAAATCAATGCGATGACGAAACCAACAAGGGTTTCATAAGGCAGAAGTTTTAAGCGTTCATGGATTTGCATACTGACGCTACCGCCAGTGGCGTGGAAAAAACTGCCGTGAGGGAGATGATCCAGAACCGTCGCCCCGGCATGAATCATGACTGCACCGGCAAGCGCAGAGACGCCAAGTCCCAGCAGCGTTTGACTGAACACGCCTGCTGCAACGGCGGTTCCGGCCGTTGTCGACGCGGTGGCCATCGACATAATTGCGCCAGAGATGGGGGCCAGGAGATAAGAAGGGAGACCGGAAGAGGTTAATCCGTCGATCAGGACCTCTTTTAACGCTGAGTTGGCAATGATGCCAGCCAGCGTGCCGGTACCGAGCAGCATAATGGCGACAGGTGCCATGCGCGTCAGCCCGGACATCATAAAGGCGTTACTTTGTTTAAATCGGCCCATCAGGATTGCGCCGACTAATCCTCCCACTGGCAGAGCAATGAGCGGATCGATAGCAATGCCCGCCACAGGACGCAGCGCTAACAGAATAATGGCAACAAGGGGGGCGCTGATGGCCGCCAGGAATCCGGGTTGTGTGCCGTGCGTGTCCTGAGAAATGATCTCTTCCGTTGTGACCATCGAGCCTTTTTGGCTCAGACGCTTCGCCAGAAAATAGGCGATTGCCAGGCCGAACAATCCGGGAATAATCCCCCCCATCATGACGGATGTGAGCGGGACATGGAATGAATCCGAAGCGGCAATGGCATTGGGATTCGGCGACATGACGTTACCCGCTTTGCCCCCGCCAATCATCGCCAGCAAAATGGCGAGTTTTGAAAGCCCGGCGCGTCGGGCTATCGAAAGCGCAATCGGCGCGACGGTAATCACCGCGACATCGATAAAAACGCCAACAGCCGTCAGAATCATCGTGGCGATGGCTAAGGCAAGCAGGGCGCGACTTTCGCCCACTTTTTTCACCACCGTTTCCGCGATTGTGTTCGCGGCGCCGGATTCGATCAGTACACCAGCCAGTACGCCTGCTGCGAGAATGCGCAGTACGGCATTGGTGATGCCCTGCGCACCCGTGACCATCAGCGTGACGGTCTGGACCAGGTCTGCCCCGCCGACGAGACCACCGACCAGCGCACCCACCATCATGCCGTACGCGGGAGAGACTTTGCGTATTATTAAGACGATCGCCACCACGAGTGCGATGATGGCGCCTGTTGCGGATATTGAAACCATCTTCTGCTTTCTCCATTAAATTGACTGGGGCAGTATGGAGAAGCCGCCGGGAATAGCCTTGTGAGGATCCGCTAAAAAATACGCGTCTGACAGGATGTAAATTTGGAGGAAAATACAGACTACCGTTGCAGCTCCATGCCAATGTACAACCAAAGGAGTTGTTTCAAGTTGTTGATTTTTATTCCCGTTATCTCTTCAACGCGTTGCAGTCGATAGCGCAGGGTGTTTACGTGAATATGCAGACTGGTGGCAGTTTGCGAAAGATCACAATTATGTTCGAAATAGTGCTGCAATGTTTTTTGCATGACGCCTTTACTGTCCTGAGCAACCAACTCGCACCATATTTTTGATAACTCTTCCGCTTGCCAGGTGCCGGAAAGTCCCCCCAGCAATGAGGCCAGCGCGTAGTCATCGTGAAAGATAAACTGGTGCTTAAGCTTCAGCCTTTTCACCATCGCCTGGGTTGATTTCGCCGTCTGATAGGAGCGTCGCAGGCCATTTTCTCCCGCAAAATAGCCGCCGACGATGAGACGTGAAAAGCCGCAGGACTGTGCGTAATGCTTAAATTTCTGTAGCTCGTGCTGCTCCAGCGATTTATTGAGAGTCCCATTTTTCAGGGTGACGGGTTTGAGGATAATCAGCTCGTTAAAGTCGGAAAATGTCACAAGATGGTCGCGGGCGCTGTATTCAAAATAATCCATCAGCGTACGTAGCGCATCGCGATCCGGCTGCTGCAATTCCATGATAAGCACCACGCGCGGCAGCTGGAGATTAACGCCTAACCATGAGACCACGGCGCTTAACGATGACGGAGGCGGGTCGCGTAAAATAAGCTGGTTGATTAGCTCTTCGCGGTAGCGTTTATCCCACTGTTTTTGTTCAAGTAACGCCATTTGTTCAATGATGAGTTCCGACGCCATCTTGACGAGTTGCGCATAAGCCTTCACCTCACCCGGCTCTCCGGTGATACCCAGTACGCCGATAAGCTGATCGCGAAAATTTATTGGCAAATTAATACCGGGCTTCACACCTTTGAGTTTGTCAGCCGTCGCCGAATCGATTTCAACAATCCGGTTTTCAGTTAACGCCAGCACCGCACCTTCATGGCGCTGATGTAAACGGGACGCCTCACCTGAGGCAATGATCATGCCGTGCTCGTTCATAACGTTAACCGAATAGGGGATAATCCCCATCGTGCGTTGGACTATCTGGCGAGCGGTTGAGTCTTGTAGGTAGTAAGTGGCCTGGATCTTATTCATTGTATGCTCAGCATAAGAGGAGGTGCGGTACGTGGCAGCACCTGATTTATTAGCGTATTTGGTTCAGAAATGTTTCGGTTGAATAAACAAAGAAAGTGGGATGAACGGTCTTCTTTTTTGTCGGTTTATACAAGCCAAAGCAGCTTAGTCCGACTATTGTTACTGTTTTTCTTTTATACTCAATATGTTAATTAAACCTCTTGTGCAGGCGTTGTGTAATTTTTTCCGTGTGATCGGCGTTCAGGATTGTTCAGAATCTGGACAGCAGCACAAGCTTACTTACCCTCACAGGCAGCGTTACGCGCGGTTACGGAAAGCTCAATCTCGACCTCGCTTTCTGCTACAATTCGTCCCCCGTTCGAAGATTGAGCACTTTTACCTATGCGTTTAAACCCCGGCCAACAACAAGCTGTCGAATTCGTCACCGGACCGTGCCTGGTGCTGGCGGGGGCGGGTTCCGGTAAGACACGCGTGATCACCAACAAGATCGCCCATCTGATCCGTGGCTGCGGCTACCAGGCGCGACACATTGCGGCGGTGACTTTTACTAATAAAGCGGCGCGCGAAATGAAAGAGCGTGTCGGACAGACGCTGGGACGCAAAGAAGCGCGCGGGTTGATGATCTCCACTTTCCATACGTTAGGGCTGGAGGTGATTAAACGCGAATACGCCGCGCTGGGGATGAAGTCGAATTTTTCGCTGTTTGATGACACGGACCAGGTTGCGCTGCTCAAAGATCTGACGGAAGGGCTGATTGAAGACGACAAAGTGATACTGCAACAGCTGATCTCGACGATCTCGAACTGGAAGAACGATCTCAAAACGCCCGCACAGGCGGCCGCCGGTGCGAAAGGCGAGCGCGATCGTATCTTTGCGCACTGCTACGGGCTGTACGACGCGCATATGAAAGCCTGCAATGTCCTCGACTTTGATGATTTGATTCTGCTACCGACGCTGCTGTTGCAACGTAATGAAGAGGTGCGTGAGCGCTGGCAGAACAAGATTCGCTATCTGCTGGTGGATGAATATCAGGACACCAACACCAGTCAGTACGAACTGGTGAAATTGCTGGTGGGAAACCGGGCGCGATTCACCGTCGTAGGGGACGACGATCAGTCGATTTACTCCTGGCGCGGGGCGCGTCCGCAAAACCTGGTGTTGTTAAGTCAGGATTTTCCGGCGTTACAGGTGATCAAACTGGAGCAGAACTACCGCTCCTCCGGGCGGATCCTGAAGGCGGCGAACATCCTCATTGCCAATAACCCGCACGTCTTTGAAAAACGGCTTTTTTCCGAGCTGGGATATGGCGCGGAACTCAAAGTTCTGAGTGCGAATAATGAGGAGCACGAAGCCGAGCGGGTGACCGGGGAACTCATCGCCCATCACTTTGTAAATAAAACGGAATACAAAGATTACGCCATTCTGTATCGCGGCAACCACCAGGCGCGAGTATTCGAAAAATTCCTCATGCAGAACCGGATCCCCTACAAAATCTCCGGTGGAACGTCGTTCTTCTCGCGTCCGGAAATTAAAGACTTGCTGGCCTATCTGCGGGTGTTGACCAATCCGGATGATGACAGCGCGTTCCTGCGTATTGTGAATACGCCAAAGCGTGAAATCGGCCCCGCCACGCTGCAAAAGCTGGGTGAATGGGCGATGACGCGGAACAAAAGCCTGTTTACCGCCAGTTTTGATCTGGGGCTTAGCCAGACGCTCACCGGGCGCGGCTATGACTCGCTCACCCGTTTTACCCACTGGCTGGGCGAGGTTCAGCGGTTGGCAGAACGTGAGCCGATTGCCGCTGTTCGCGATCTCATCCACGGAATTAATTACGAATCATGGCTTTACGAAACGTCGCCCAGCCCAAAAGCCGCTGAAATGCGCATGAAAAACGTCAACCAGCTGTTTAGCTGGATGACCGAAATGCTGGAAGGCAGCGAACTGGATGAGCCGATGACGCTCACTCAGGTTGTCACCCGCTTCACGCTACGTGACATGATGGAGCGCGGCGAGAGTGAGGAAGAGCTGGATCAGGTGCAACTGATGACGCTGCATGCCTCGAAAGGGCTGGAGTTCCCGTATGTGTTTATGGTGGGTATGGAAGAAGGCTTCCTGCCACACCAGAGCAGCATCGATGAAGACAACATTGATGAAGAGCGCCGCCTGGCTTATGTCGGCATCACCCGCGCGCAGAAAGAGCTGATTTTTACGTTGTGTAAAGAGCGACGTCAGTACGGTGAACTGGTGCGTCCGGAGCCGAGCCGCTTCCTGCTGGAGTTACCGCAGGACGATCTGATCTGGGAGCAGGAGCGTAAAGTGGTGAGCGCTGAAGAGCGAATGCAGAAAGGGCAAAGCCATCTGGCGAATCTGAAAGCGATGATGGCGGCGAAAAGAGAGAAATCGTAGGCTGGAGGCCGGATTAGGCATTTACGCCGCCCTCCGGCAGTGAATCATTCACGCACTGCTAAAGGCCAGTGGACATAGCTCTGCCACTGGCTTTCTTGTTCAATCAACTCTTTCCCCAACGGATGCTGTTCCAGCCAGTCCGGCGGTAGCGCCAGGGTGAGAATTTCATTCGATGCCTGTAGCGTAATAGCTGGCACCAGATCGTCACGACGGCGGCTGGCGAAGATAATCGCCAGTCTGAGCAGACGACAAAGATGCTCCGCCACACGCGGCGGTACGGCATTTTGCTGATGCAACGACGAGAGATCGACCGGGTTGGTCTGATTTAACAATAGCGTGGCGAGCAGTTTTTTCTGTGCGGGCGTGAAACCCGGCAGATCCAGATTACGGACCAGATAGGCGGCATGCTGAGGCGCTTGCTTAAAATCAACGCTCAGGCCTATCTCGTGCAGCTGGCAGGCGCTGATCAGCAGTTCGCGGCTGATCGGCTCAAGATGCCACTCATTTTCTACCTGATCGAGAAAACTCACCGCCAGATTCGCAACGCGATGCGCCTGTTCGGTATCCACCATAAACCGGCGCTGAATATTACGCAGCGTGCGGCTGCGAATATCCTGATCCACCGCAAGATGCAGCATCCCGTAGACCAGCCCTTCACGTAATGCCCCACCGGCCAGGGTCATACACTGAATATTGAGTTCGGTGAAGATGGCGATAAGAATAGCCAACCCGCTGGGGAACACCAGCGCTCGTTCCAGGGTTAAGCCTTCAATTTCAAGCTCTTCCAGACGACCGCAGTGAATCGCCCGCTGTTTCAACTGCTGCAGTTTCGCCAGCGTGATGCGCTCATCCATCCCCTGCGCCATCATGATTTCCTGTAACGCCTGAACGGTACCGGAGGCACCGACGCAGACTTTCCAGCCGTGATAGCGAAGTTCATCGGCGACCGGGCGCAGCACATCGCGCGCCGCTTTTTCCGCTTCGTCGAAATTCTCTTGTGCCAGATTGCGATCGGTAAAGTAGCGTTCGAGCCAGGTGACGCAGCCCATTGACAGGCTGAACAGGGAGGTGGTTTGCGCACCTGTTCCGGTGACCAGTTCGGTGCTGGCACCGCCGATATCGACGACCAGACGCTGATCCGCTCCGCCAGTGGTGTGCGCCACGCCCTGATAAATCAGGCGCGCTTCTTCTTCACCGCTGATGACCTGAACCGGACAACCGAGGATTTCCTGCGCTTTAGCGATAAACTCGCTGGCGTTTACCGCGATACGTAACGTAGCCGTAGCGACCACGCGAATTTGCGGCTGCGGAATATCCTGAAGGCGCTCGGCAAACAGACGCAGGCATTGCCAGCCGCGTTCCATTGCTTCAGCAGAAAGGACATTGTTGCTGTTCAGACCGGCGGCCAGACGCACTTTGCGTTTAATGCGCGTGAGCGTCTGGATGCTGCCCGCTACCTCGCGTACGACCAGCATATGAAAACTATTGGAACCGAGATCGATAGCGGCGTACAACGAGGTAGAATTCATACACTTCATCCTTCAACCGGTATCTGTGCTGGCTGCGTTTTTTCACCCGAATCACTGGCTAAAGTAAGTTCATCAAGATTCGTTTTCTTGCCGCCCTGATACAGGCTGAATGATGTTGTGTATGGCATAACTTTCTTAACCTGAACGACGACGATTACGCGGAGCACCGCCAGAGCGGCGCGGGCCATTGCCAGGGCGCGTACGCGTCAGGCGCAGCGGCTTCGGCAGATTGTTCATCAACGCTTCCGGGTTGTATTTACTCACCGGAATCGAGTGACCAATGTAGGTTTCAATCGCTGGTAGGTTCAGGGCGTACTCTTCACAGGCCAGGCTGATCGAGTGACCGCTTGCACCAGCACGGCCCGTACGACCGATGCGGTGTACGTAGTCTTCGCAATCGTCCGGCAGATCGTAGTTAAATACGTGCGTCACGGCAGGAATGTGCAGGCCGCGCGCGGCAACGTCGGTTGCGACCAGAATATCCAGATCGCCACGGGTAAATTCGTCGAGAATACGCAGACGTTTTTTCTGCGCCACATCGCCAGTCAGCAAACCAACGCGATGACCATCGGCGGCCAGATGACCCCAGATATCTTCGCAGCGGTGTTTGGTGTTCGCGAAGATGATGGCGCGATCCGGCCACTCTTCTTCGATCAGCGTTTGCAGTAAGCGCATTTTCTCTTCGTTAGACGGATAGAAAAGCTCTTCTTTAATACGGTGACCCGTTTTTTGTTCCGGCTCGACTTCAACGTATTCGGCGTTGTTCATCTGTTCGAACGCCAGTTCACGCACGCGGTAAGAGAGGGTAGCAGAGAACAACATGTTCAGGCGTTGGTTGGCCGGCGGCATGCGGCGGAACAGCCAGCGAATATCTTTAATAAAGCCCAGATCGTACATGCGATCGGCTTCATCGAGGACCACCACCTGGATGGCGCCCAGGTTGATGTGATTCTGTTTCGCGTAATCGATCAGACGACCCGTGGTGCCGATGAGAATATCGACGCCGCTTTCCAGCACTTTTAGCTGTTTGTCGTATCCGTCACCGCCGTAAGCGAGACCCAGCTTCAGACCGGTCGTCTGTGCCAGCGGCTCGGCATCAGCGTGGATCTGCACGGCTAACTCACGCGTCGGCGCCATAATTAAGGCGCGTGGCTGGTTCACCTTGCGATCGTCAATCGCGGGATGAGAGAGAAGATAATGAAACGTTGACGTCAGGAACGCCATCGTTTTTCCGGTACCGGTTTGCGCCTGCCCTGCAACATCGCGACCAGCCAGCGTAAGCGGCAGTGCGAGGGCCTGAATGGGCGTGCAGTTATGAAAGCCTTTATTTTCAAGGGCTTCGATAACCTTTGGGTGCAGGGCGAAGTCGGAAAACTTCTGTTCTGTTAAATGTGTTTTGCTCATAGTGTGGTAGAATATCAGCTTACTATTGCTTTACGAAAGCGTATCCGGTGAAATAAAGTCAACCTTTAGTTGGTTAATGCTGTACACAAATCATTCATGATGCGTCGAGGCGGCAAGCGAACGCGTCCACAAGAACGTACAGAGTACGTGACCTGGACGATGAGTGAAGCCAACAAAGAGGCAGCTTAAAGGATGATGTGTATACACCAACACACCAGGCTTATTCCTGTGGAGTTTATATGAGCGATAAAATTATTCACCTGACTGACGACAGTTTTGACACGGATGTACTCAAAGCGGACGGGGCGATCCTCGTTGATTTCTGGGCAGAGTGGTGCGGACCGTGCAAAATGATCGCCCCGATTCTGGATGAAATCGCTGACGAATATCAGGGCAAATTGACGGTTGCTAAACTGAACATTGACCAAAACCCAGGCACTGCGCCGAAGTATGGTATCCGTGGCATCCCGACCCTGCTGCTGTTCAAGAACGGTGAGGTTGCAGCGACCAAAGTGGGCGCACTGTCCAAAGGTCAGCTGAAAGAGTTCCTCGACGCGAACCTGGCGTAAGCCGGACGTCTCATGTTCGGGCGACCTGAATCCTAATTGATTCGGATGACTGGACGCCCGACTTGAGTCGTGCTAAGTTAGTGTTGACTTCGTATTAAACATACCTTATTAAGTTTGAATCTTGATAACTCCAATACTTCCCGTTTTTTCTCGCACGCGAAGTGGACAGATTCCTGGCTTATCATTCAATCCGTCTTGTCGTTTCAGTTCTGCGTACTTTCCTGTGACCAGACAGCGAACAGACATGAGTTGATGGCCGTAAACAGGCATGGATGACCCTGCCATACCATTCACAACATTAAGTTCGAGATTTACCCCAAGTTTAAGAACTCACACCACTATGAATCTTACCGAATTAAAGAATACGCCGGTTTCTGAGCTGATCACTCTCGGCGAAAATATGGGGCTGGAAAACCTGGCTCGTATGCGTAAGCAGGACATTATTTTTGCCATCCTGAAGCAGCACGCAAAGAGTGGCGAAGATATCTTTGGTGACGGTGTGCTGGAGATATTGCAGGATGGATTTGGTTTCCTCCGTTCTGCAGACAGCTCCTACCTCGCCGGTCCTGATGACATCTACGTTTCCCCCAGCCAAATCCGCCGTTTCAACCTCCGCACTGGTGATACCATCTCTGGTAAGATTCGCCCGCCAAAAGAAGGCGAACGCTACTTTGCGCTGCTGAAAGTTAACGAAGTTAACTACGACAAACCGGAAAACGCCCGTAATAAAATTCTCTTCGAAAACTTAACCCCGCTGCACGCAAACTCTCGTCTGCGTATGGAACGTGGTAACGGCTCTACCGAAGACTTAACGGCGCGCGTTTTGGATCTGGCTTCACCAATCGGTCGTGGTCAGCGTGGTCTGATCGTCGCGCCGCCTAAAGCCGGTAAAACCATGCTGCTGCAAAACATTGCGCAGAGCATCGCTTACAACCACCCTGACTGTGTGTTGATGGTGCTGCTGATTGACGAACGTCCGGAAGAAGTGACCGAGATGCAACGTCTGGTGAAAGGTGAAGTTGTTGCTTCTACCTTTGACGAACCGGCATCCCGTCACGTTCAGGTAGCGGAAATGGTGATCGAGAAAGCGAAACGTCTGGTTGAACACAAAAAAGACGTTATCATTCTGCTCGACTCCATCACCCGTCTGGCACGTGCATACAACACCGTGGTTCCGGCTTCCGGTAAAGTGCTGACCGGTGGTGTGGACGCTAACGCTCTGCATCGTCCGAAGCGTTTCTTCGGTGCGGCGCGTAACGTGGAAGAGGGCGGCAGCCTGACCATCATCGCAACGGCGTTGATCGATACCGGATCTAAGATGGATGAAGTCATCTACGAAGAGTTTAAAGGCACCGGTAACATGGAACTGCACCTCTCTCGTAAGATTGCTGAAAAACGCGTCTTCCCGGCTATCGACTACAACCGTTCCGGTACCCGTAAAGAAGAGCTGCTCACCACTCAGGAAGAGCTGCAGAAAATGTGGATCCTGCGCAAGATTATTCACCCGATGGGCGAAATCGACGCAATGGAATTCCTCATTAATAAACTGGCGATGACCAAGACTAACGACGACTTCTTCGACATGATGAAGCGCTCGTAAACGAGCTCTCAGCCGAAAACGCCACGTTTTTACGTGGCGTTTTGCTTTTATGTCTGTAATCTTAACGACAAGTTAACAAATCAGGGGTTATTGTCCTCCGCTGCACGTGCGTCAGCCATCAAGTGCGACACGTGGTTAATAATTATACAAAACAGACGGTTCGGAGTGGAGTTTCCCTTCTGAATACAGGCCTTCGTGGTTATACTTCTGCTTATAATTTTCTCTGAGAGCACGCATTGTGAATTTACTGACAGTCAGTACTGATCTCATCAGTATTTTTTTATTCACGACACTGTTCCTGTTTTTTGCACGGAAGGTCGCAAAAAAGGTCGGTTTAGTGGATAAACCCAACTTCCGTAAACGCCACCAGGGATTGATACCGTTGGTTGGGGGCATCTCAGTTTATGCGGGGATTTGTTTCACATTTAGCATTGTGAATGTCTATATCCCCCACGCTGCTCTCTATCTGGCTTGTGCCGGTGTCCTGGTCTTTATCGGTGCACTGGACGATCGCTTTGATATTAGCGTAAAAATACGTGCCACCATTCAGGCTGCTATCGGCGTAATTATGATGGCGGTGGGCAAGCTTTATCTCAGCAGCCTCGGTTATATCTTTGGCCCGTGGGAGATGGTGCTCGGCCCGTTTGGTTATTTCCTCACGCTCTTCGCCGTATGGGCCGCGATCAATGCCTTCAACATGGTGGATGGTATCGATGGCTTATTAGGCGGGCTCTCCAGCGTCTCATTTGCCGCAATGGGGCTTATTCTGTGGTTTGATGGACAGACCAGTCTGGCTATCTGGTGCTTTGCCATGATCGCCGCCATCCTGCCCTATATTCTCTTGAACCTCGGTGCGCTTGGCCGTCGCTATAAAGTGTTTATGGGTGACGCCGGCAGTACGCTGATTGGTTTTACCGTTATCTGGATCCTGCTTGAAACTACCCAGGGTAAAACGCACCCGATAAGCCCGGTTACCGCGCTATGGATCATCGCCATTCCGCTGATGGACATGGTGGCCATCATGTATCGTCGTCTGCGTAAAGGGATGAGCCCGTTCTCGCCAGACCGTCAGCATATTCATCATTTGATCATGCGTGCAGGGTTTACTTCACGTCAGGCGTTTGTCCTGATCACGCTAGCCGCCGCAATACTGGCCTCGATTGGCGTGCTGGCGGAATATTCTCATTTTGTCCCGGAATGGGTCATGCTGGTGCTCTTTTTGCTAGCATTCTTCCTCTACGGTTACTGCATTAAACGTGCCTGGAAGGTGGCGAGGTTCATTAAGCGCATGAAGCGCAGATTACGAAGAAACCGTGATAACAATCCAAAATTAACCAAGTAAATGAGGGTGCGATGACTCAACCATTACCGGGGGCACACGTTGTGAGCGCTGAAAATGAACTGGATATTCGTGGGTTGTTTCGTACCTTATGGGCCGGGAAGGTGTGGATTGTCGGTATCGCGCTGTTATTCGCGCTGATCGCGCTGGCGTATACTTTTTTTGCTCGTCAGGAGTGGAGCGCGACCGCGATCTCCGATCGCCCCACGGTGAATATGCTGGGGGGTTACTATTCCCAACAGCAGTTTTTGCGGAATCTGGATGCGAAAGCGGACAACGCGTCAGGTGATCAACCTTCGGTTATGGACGAAGCCTATAAAGAGTTTGTGATGCAACTGGCCTCCTGGGATACGCGTCGCGACTTCTGGCTGCAAACTGACTATTACAAGCAGCGGATGGTTGGCAACAGCAAGGCCGATGCCGCCATGCTGGATGAGATGATCAACAACATTCAGTTCACCCCCGGTGATTTTGCCCGTGCCATTAACGACAGCGTCAAGCTGATTGCCGAAACCGCACCTGATGCGAACAATCTGCTGCGTCAGTATGTGGCGTTCTCCAGCCAGCGTGCGGCAAGCCATCTCAATGAAGAACTGAAAGGCGCGTGGGCCGCGCGGACCGTGCAAATGAAGGCGCAGGTCAAACGTCAGGAAGAGGTGGCGAAAGCAATTTTCTCCCGCCGCGTGAGCAGTATTGAACAGGCGCTTAAAATCGCTGAACAGCACAATATCTCCCGCAGTGCGACCGATGTGCCAGCGGATGAATTACCGGATTCGGAGCTGTTTCTGCTCGGACGTCCCATGCTCCAGGCACGCCTTGAAAATTTACAGGCGGTCGGCCCCTCTTTCGATCTGGACTACTTCCAGAATCGAGCCATGCTAAATACATTGAATGTGGGCCCCACGCTGGACCCGCGTTTTCAGACCTATCGCTATTTGCGTACACCGGAAGAACCGGTAAAACGCGATAGCCCGCGCCGTGCCTTCCTGATGGTGATGTGGGGCATCGTGGGGGGGCTTATCGGCGCAGGTGTTGCGTTAACCCGCCGCCGCACGATTTAGCACGACTGCCGCAGTGAGGGGCTGGGCCCTCACTGACTATTCGAAGAGAATCGATGTGAAAGTACTGACTGTATTTGGCACGCGACCGGAAGCCATAAAAATGGCACCTCTGGTGCATGCGCTGGCAAAGGATCCTGATTTCGACGCAAAAGTCTGCGTCACCGCGCAGCACCGGGAGATGCTCGATCAGGTATTGAATCTCTTTTCTATTGTTCCTGATTACGATCTCAATATTATGCAACCGGGTCAGGGATTGACAGAGATAACCTGTCGGATACTGGAAGGGCTGAAGCCTATCCTCGCTGACTTCAAGCCAGATGTGGTACTGGTACACGGAGATACCACCACCACGATTGCGACCAGTCTGGCCGCGTTTTATCAACGTATACCGGTCGGCCATGTCGAGGCCGGGTTACGCACTGGCGATCTCTATTCCCCGTGGCCGGAAGAGGCAAACCGTACGCTGACCGGGCATCTGGCGATGTATCACTTTGCGCCGACGGAGAACTCGCGGCAAAACCTGTTGCGCGAGAATATTGCCGACAGCCGCATCTTTGTCACCGGCAATACGGTGATCGATGCGCTGATCTGGGTGCGCGACCGCGTTCTGGCTAGTGATACGTTGCGTTCAGAACTGGCCGAGCAGTATCCGTTCCTCAGTTCGGATAAAAAACTGATCCTGGTGACCGGTCATCGTCGCGAAAGTTTTGGCCGTGGATTTGAGCAGATTTGCCATGCGCTGGCGGAGATTGCGGCCGCCAATCAGGATGTGCAGATTGTCTATCCAGTGCACCTGAACCCGAACGTCAGCGAGCCGGTCAACCGCATTCTCGGTCATGTTGAAAACGTGACGCTGATTGAACCGCAGGACTATCTGCCCTTTGTCTGGCTGATGAATCACGCCTGGCTGATTCTGACGGACTCCGGCGGGATTCAGGAAGAGGCACCGTCACTGGGCAAACCGGTGCTGGTGATGCGTGAAACAACCGAACGACCCGAGGCCATTACCGCCGGGACCGTGCGTCTGGTGGGGACAGACCCACAGCGCATTGTTGAAGAAGTCACGCGTTTGCTGCATGACGAAAACGAATATCAGGCTATGAGCCGCGCCCATAACCCTTACGGTGACGGGCAGGCCTGCGGCCGCATTTTACACGCATTAAAAAACAATCGGGTATCGCTATGAGTTTTTCTACCATTTCTGTTATTGGGCTGGGATATATCGGTTTGCCGACGGCGGCTGCCTTTGCTTCGCGCCAAAAGCAGGTGATTGGGGTGGACGTTAACCCGCATGCGGTGGAGACCATCAACCGCGGTGAAATCCATATTGCTGAGCCGGACCTCGATAACGTCGTGAAAACGGCGGTGGAAGGCGGTTTTCTGCGCGCCACCACGACCCCTGTCGATGCCGATGCGTATCTGATTGCAGTACCGACGCCGTTTAAAGGTGAGCATGAGCCGGATATGACCTATGTCGAAGCGGCGGCGAAATCCGTTGCGTCAGTGCTGAAAAAGGGCGCGCTGGTGATCCTCGAGTCGACCTCTCCGGTTGGCGCGACCGAACAGATGGCGGCGTGGCTGGCCGAAATGCGTCCGGATCTCACTTTCCCGCAGCAGGCGGGCGAGCAGGCGGATGTGAATATCGCCTATTGTCCTGAGCGCGTTCTGCCGGGTCAGGTGATGGTTGAACTGATCAAGAATGACCGGGTCATCGGCGGCATGACGCCGGTGTGCTCGGCGCGTGCCAGCGAGCTGTACAAAATATTTCTTGAAGGCGAGTGCGTGGTGACCAATTCCCGTACGGCCGAAATGTGCAAGCTGACGGAAAACAGCTTCCGCGACGTCAATATCGCCTTTGCGAACGAACTGTCGCTGATTTGCGCCGAGCAGGGGATTAACGTCTGGGAACTGATCCGCCTGGCGAACCGTCATCCACGTGTCAACATTCTCCAGCCTGGACCGGGTGTGGGCGGGCACTGTATTGCTGTCGACCCGTGGTTCATTGTGGCGCAGAATCCGTTGCAGTCGCGTCTGATCCGTACCGCGCGTGAAGTAAACGACGGTAAACCACACTGGGTCGTCGATCAGGTCAAAGCCGCCGTTGCGGACTGCCTGGCGGCGACGAATAAGCGCGCCAGCGAGGTGAAAATCGCCTGCTTTGGCCTCGCATTCAAACCCAATATCGACGATTTGCGTGAAAGCCCGGCAATGGGGATCGCAAAAAGTATCGCCCAGTGGCACAGCGGTGAAACGCTGGTGGTGGAACCGAATATTCACCAGTTGCCGAAAAAGCTGGACGGTCTTTGTACTCTTGCCGCCCTGAACGACGCGCTGGCGACGGCCGACGTGCTGGTGATGCTGGTCGATCATAGCCAGTTTAAAGCCATTCAGGGCGATGCTGTGCAGCAGCAGTACGTCGTGGATACCAAAGGAGTGTGGCGTTAATGAAACGGATTCTGGTGACGGGTGGCGCAGGTTTCATCGGCTCAGCGGTGGTACGGCATATCATTAATGAGACGGCAGATGCGGTGGTGGTGGTGGATAAACTCACCTACGCCGGCAATCTGATGTCGCTGGCTCAGGTTGCGCAGAACGATCGCTTTGCTTTCGAGAAAGTGGATATTTGCGATCGCGCCTCGCTGGATCGGGTTTTTCAACAATATCAGCCAGACTGCGTGATGCACCTGGCCGCCGAAAGCCATGTCGATCGTTCCATCGACGGACCGGCGGCGTTTATCGAAACCAACATTGTTGGCACCTACACGCTGCTGGAAGCGGCGCGGGCGTACTGGAGTGAACGGGCTGACGAGAAGAAATCGGCGTTTCGCTTCCACCATATCTCGACGGACGAGGTGTATGGCGATCTGCACTCGACGGATGATTTCTTTACTGAGACGACGCCCTACGCCCCTAGCAGCCCCTATTCCGCGTCGAAAGCCAGCAGCGATCACCTGGTGCGCGCTTGGTTGCGCACTTACGGTCTTCCAACCCTTATCACCAACTGCTCTAACAACTATGGCCCTTACCACTTCCCGGAAAAACTGATCCCGCTGATGATTCTTAATGCGCTGGCGGGCAAACCGCTGCCGGTGTATGGCAACGGACAGCAGGTCCGCGACTGGCTGTATGTGGACGATCACGCGAGAGCGCTGTACTGCGTGGCGACCACCGGAGAAGTCGGTGAAACGTATAACATCGGCGGTCATAACGAGCGTAAGAATCTGGACGTGGTTGAGACGATTTGCGAGCTGCTGGAAACGCTGGCGCCGAACAAACCACAGGGTATCGCACATTACCGCGACCTGATTACCTTTGTGGACGATCGTCCTGGTCACGACTTACGTTACGCCATTGATGCGTCAAAAATCGCCCGTGAGCTTGGCTGGACGCCGCAGGAAACCTTTGAAAGCGGCATGCGTAAAACCGTGCAGTGGTATCTGGCGAATGAGGCCTGGTGGAAGCCCGTACAAGACGGCAGTTATCAGGGGCAACGTTTAGGTCTGAAGGGCTAATTTCCCGGAGGAGGAAGGCATGAAAGGTATCATTCTGGCGGGCGGCTCTGGCACCCGTTTGCATCCTATCACGCGTGGCGTGTCGAAACAGCTGCTCCCCATTTACGATAAGCCGATGATTTATTACCCGTTATCGGTGCTCATGCTGGCCGGCATTCGTGAGATCCTGATTATCACCACGCCGGAAGACAAAGGATATTTTCAGCGTCTGTTAGGCGACGGTTCTGAATTTGGCATTCATTTGCAGTATGCCGAACAACCGAGTCCGGATGGCCTGGCGCAAGCGTTTATCATCGGTGAGACGTTCCTGAACGGCGAACCTTCCTGCCTGGTGTTAGGCGACAATATTTTCTTCGGTCAGGGGTTCAGTCCTAAATTGCGCCATGTCGCCGCGCGTACCGAAGGGGCGACCGTGTTTGGCTATCAGGTGATGGATCCAGAACGGTTTGGCGTGGTGGAGTTTGATGACAATTTCCGCGCCATCTCGTTAGAAGAGAAACCGAAGCAGCCAAAATCTAACTGGGCGGTGACCGGGCTCTATTTCTACGACAGCAAGGTGGTGGAGTACGCAAAGCGCGTGAAACCATCTGAACGCGGCGAACTGGAGATCACCTCTATCAATCAGATGTACCTTGACGCAGGCAATCTGACCGTTGAGCTGCTGGGCCGCGGTTTTGCCTGGCTCGATACGGGAACGCATGACAGCCTGATTGAGGCGAGCACCTTTGTGCAGACGGTTGAAAAGCGTCAGGGATTCAAAATTGCCTGTCTGGAAGAGATTGCCTGGCGCAATGGCTGGCTGGATGATGACGGCGTGAAACGTGCCGCCAGCGCTCTGGCGAAAACAGGTTATGGCCAATATTTACTGGAGCTGCTTCGTGCACGTCCACGCCAGTATTGAGCCGCTGGGCTGGGAAAACCGCTTCTTTGGCATCAACAGCGCCATTGTCCGGCTGGATCCGGCGGCGCCATTATTGACCGCAGAAGCCTTACAGCCCTGGTCGCGGGTGCAGGCCAAAATCCCGGCGGCCAATACCCGCGAGCTGGATGCTCTGCAACAACTGGGTTTCGCGCTGGTGGAAGGGGAAGTCGATTTTGTTCTTCCTGTCGGGAAAAACAACGGTCAAACTGGCGCAGAAATTGCACAACTGACGGACATTCCGGCCTTGCGCCAGCTCGCTGCGGCGGCCTTTGCGCAAAGCCGCTTTCGCACGCCGTGGTATGCGCCTGACGCCAGCGCTCGCTTTTATGCGCAGTGGATTGAAAACGCGGTGCACGGCACGTTTGATCATCAGTGTCTGGTTCTTCGCACCTCAAATGGGGATATTCGCGGCTATGTCTCGCTGCGTGAACTGGATGACCGCGAGGCGCGAATCGGCTTGCTCGCCGGGCGTGGCGTTGGGGCAGAGCTGATGCAGGCGGCGCTGGGATGGGCGCAGGCGCGCGGCAAAACAACATTGCGGGTGGCGACCCAGATGGGCAACACCGCCGCGCTTAAACGTTATATACAAAGCGGTGCGAATGTAGAAAGCACCGCGTACTGGTTATACAGGTGACAACATGATTCCGTTTAACGCACCGCCGGTGGTGGGTACCGAACTTGAGTATATGCAGTCTGCAATGGGCAGCGGCAAACTGTGTGGCGATGGGGGCTTTACTCGTCGTTGTCAGCAGTGGCTTGAGCAGCGTTTTGGCAGTGCGAAGGTACTGCTGACGCCTTCCTGTACCGCCTCACTGGAGATGGCGGCACTGCTGCTGGATATCCAGCCGGGTGATGAAGTGATCATGCCGAGTTACACCTTCGTGTCGACCGCGAATGCCTTTGTGCTGCGCGGCGCTAAAATCATCTTTGTGGATATCCGTCCGGATACCATGAACATTGACGAAACGCGCATTGAAGCGGCGATCACCGAAAAAACGCGGGCGATTGTGCCGGTGCATTATGCGGGTGTGGCCTGTGAGATGGACACCATCATGGCGCTGGCGGATAAGTACAACCTGTTTGTGGTAGAAGACGCCGCGCAGGGGGTGATGTCGACTTACAAAGGCCGGGCGCTGGGAACGATCGGCCACATCGGCTGCTTTAGTTTCCATGAAACCAAAAACTACACCGCCGGTGGCGAAGGCGGCGCAACGCTGATTAACGATCGCAGCCTTATTGAGCGAGCCGAAATCATTCGTGAAAAAGGGACTAACCGCAGCCAGTTCTTCCGTGGTCAGGTCGACAAATATACCTGGCGTGATATTGGTTCCAGCTATTTGATGTCCGATCTACAGGCCGCTTATCTCTGGGCACAGTTGGAAGCGGCGGACCGCATTAATCAGCAGCGTCTGGCGCTGTGGCAGACCTACTACGATGCCCTCGCACCGCTGGCGCGTGCGGGCAGAATTGAATTGCCATCCATTCCGGATGACTGCAAACAGAACGCCCATATGTTTTATATCAAGCTGCGCGACATTGACGATCGTAGCGCGCTGATTAACTTCCTGAAAGAAGCCGAGATTATGGCGGTGTTCCACTACATTCCGCTGCATGACTGCCCGGCTGGCGACAAGTTTGGTGAATTCTCCGGCGAGGACCGCTACACCACCAAAGAGAGCGAACGTCTGCTGCGCCTGCCGCTGTTCTATAACCTGTCGGCAGTGAATCAGCGCACGGTGATTACGACATTGCTGAACTATTTCGCCTGATATGTCGCTTGCGAAAGCGTCCTTGTGGACGGCGGCCAGCACGCTGGTCAAAATTGGCGCGGGGTTACTGGTCGTTAAGCTGCTGGCGGTGTCATTCGGCCCGGCGGGTGTCGGGCAAGCGGGAAATTTCCGTCAGATGGTCACCGTGCTTGGCGTCCTGGCGGGGGCCGGCATTTTCAACGGCGTCACCAAATACGTTGCGCAGTCTCACGATAACCCCGAACAATTGCGGCAGGTGGTCGGGACATCCTCGGCGATGGTGCTGGGTTTTTCGACGCTGCTGGCGCTGGTGTTTCTGCTTGCGGCGGCACCGATTAGCCAGGGACTGTTTGGTCATACGCAGTATCAGGGGTTAGTACGCTTAGTGGCGCTGGTGCAGATGGGGATTGCCTGGGCCAACCTGCTGCTGGCGTTAATGAAAGGATTTCGTGATGCGGCCGGGAATGCGCTGTCACTGATTGTCGGCAGCCTGGTGGGCGTTGTCGCCTATTATGGCTGTTACCGGCTGGGCGGCTATGAAGGTGCGCTCCTCGGCCTGGCGCTGGTGCCCGCATTGGTGGTGATCCCGGCGGCAGCCATGCTGCTGAAACGCGGAATGATCCCTCTGTGCTATCTCAAGCCATCCTGGGATAACGGGCTGGCGGGCCAGCTCAGCAAGTTTACCCTGATGGCGCTGATCACCTCCGTCACGCTGCCAGTGGCGTATGTGATGATGCGAAACCTGCTGGCGGCGCACTACAGTTGGGATGACGTCGGAATCTGGCAAGGGGTGAGCAGTATCTCGGATGCTTACCTACAATTTATTACCGCGTCGTTTAGCGTTTACCTGTTGCCGACGCTGTCGCGCCTTACCGAAAAGCGGGACATCACACGGGAAGTGGTGAAGTCGCTGAAGTTTGTTCTGCCTGCGGTGGCCGCTGCGAGCTTCTCCGTCTGGCTGCTGCGTGACTTTGCTATCTGGCTGCTGTTCTCTGAGAAATTCACCGCCATGCGCGATCTGTTTGCCTGGCAGTTGGTTGGAGATGTGCTGAAAGTTGGGGCATATGTCTTCGGTTACCTGGTGATCGCCAAAGCGTCACTGCGGTTTTATATTCTGGCGGAAATCAGCCAGTTCTTTTTATTGACGGCATTTGCGCACTGGCTGATCCCGGCACATGGCGCGCTGGGTGCGGCACAGGCCTATATGGCAACGTATGTCGTCTATTTTTCTTTATGTTGTTGTGTATTTTTACTCTGGCGTAGGCGGGCATGACTGTACTGATTCACGTACTGGGATCGGATATCCCTCACCATAATCAAACCGTGCTGCGGTTTTTCAACGATACGCTGGCATCGACCAGTGAGCATGCCCGTGTCTTTATGGTCGCCGGTCAGGATGCCGGGTTGACGGAAAGTTGCCCGGCGCTCTCCATCCGTTTCTACAGCGGTAAAAAATCGCTGGCGCAAGCGGTGATAGCGCAAGCTAAAGCGAACAGACAGCAGCGTTTCTTCTTCCACGGTCAGTTTAATATGGCGCTGTGGCTGGCGTTACTGAGCGGTGGAATTAAGCCCAGTCAGTTTTACTGGCACATCTGGGGCGCGGATCTGTATGAAGTCTCCAGTGGACTGAAATTCAAACTGTTTTATCCGCTTCGCCGTCTGGCGCAAAGCCGTGTTGGGGGCGTTTTTGCCACCCGTGGCGATCTGAACTATTTCGCCCAACAGCATCCGCGCGTGCCGGGAGAACTGCTCTATTTCCCGACGCGAATGGATCCCGCGCTCAACAATATGGTGAACGATCGTCAACGCAGCGGAAAAATGACCATTCTGGTGGGCAACTCAGGCGATCGCAGCAACGAACATATCGCCGCGCTGCGGGCGGTGCATCAGCAGTTTGGCGACAACGTAAATGTGGTTGTCCCGATGGGCTATCCGGCGAATAACGAGGCGTATATCGCGGACGTTCGTCAGGCGGGGCTAAGACTGTTCAGTGCAGATAACCTGCAGATCCTCAGCGACAAGCTGGCGTTCGACGACTATCTGGCGCTGCTTCGTCAGTGCGATCTCGGGTACTTTATTTTTGCCCGTCAGCAGGGAATTGGCACCTTGTGTTTGCTGATTCAGGCAGGCGTGCCCTGCGTGCTGAACCGCGAAAATCCCTTCTGGCAGGACATGGTGGAACAGCATCTTCCGGTGCTGTTTACGACCGATGAACTTAACGAACAGGTGGTGCGCGAGGCGCAGCGCCAGCTGGCGTCAGTGGATAAAAATACCATTACCTTCTTTAGCCCGAACTATTTGCAGCCCTGGCATCACGCGTTGCAGGTTGCCGCAGGGGAGGCGCTATGAGTCTGATGCAGTTCAGCGGCCTGTTTGTCGTCTGGCTCCTCTCCACGTTGTTTATCGCCACGCTAACTTGGTTTGAGTTTCGCCGCGTGCGCTTCAATTTCAACGTTTTCTTCTCGCTGCTGTTTTTGCTGACCTTCTTTTTTGGCTTTCCGCTGACCAGCGTGCTGGCGTTCCGCTTTGACGTCGCCGTCGCACCGCCGGAAATCCTGCTACAGGCGCTGCTTTCCGCCGCCTGTTTCTACGCGATCTACTATGTGACCTATAAGACCCGCTTACGCAAACGGGTTGCGGACGCGCCGTGCAAACCGCTGTTCACGATGAATCGGGTGGAAACCCATCTCACCTGGATGATTCTGATGGGGATTGCGCTGATCAGCGTGGGCATCTTCTTCATGCATAATGGTTTCTTACTGTTCCGCCTGCAGTCGTATAGCCAGATTTTTTCCAGTGAAGTTTCCGGCGTGGCGTTAAAACGCTTCTTTTACTTTTTCATCCCGGCCATGCTGGTGGTCTATTTCCTGCGTCAGGACAGTAAAGCGTGGCTGTTCTTCCTGGTCAGCACCGTCGCATTTGGCCTGCTGACGTATATGATTGTCGGCGGCACTCGCGCCAATATCATCATTGCCTTCGCCATCTTCCTGTTTATCGGCATTATTCGCGGCTGGATCTCGCTGTGGATGCTGGCGGCAGCAGGCGTGCTGGGGATTGTCGGGATGTTCTGGCTGGCATTGAAGCGCTACGGGCTGAACGTCAGCGGTGACGAGGCGTTCTATACGTTTCTCTATCTCACCCGTGACACGTTTTCTCCGTGGGAGAACCTGGCGCTGCTGCTGCAAAATTACGACAAAATCGACTTTCAGGGGCTGGCGCCAATTGCCCGTGATTTCTACGTCTTTATTCCTTCCTGGCTTTGGCCAGGGCGGCCGAGTGTGGTGCTGAATACGGCGAACTACTTTACGTGGGAAGTGCTGAACAACCATTCCGGTCTGGCGATTTCGCCAACGCTGATTGGTTCGCTGGTGGTGATGGGCGGCGCGCTGTTTATCCCGCTGGGCGCGGTTGTGGTAGGGCTTATCATCAAATGGTTCGACTGGCTGTACGAGCTGGGTAATCGTGAGGCCAACCGCTACAAGGCCGCGATTTTGCATAGTTTTTGCTTTGGCGCGATTTTCAATATGATCGTGCTGGCGCGAGAGGGACTGGACTCGTTTGTCTCGCGTGTTGTTTTTTTCCTGGTGGTTTTTGGTGCCTGTTTGCTGGTGGCAAAACTTCTGTTCTGGCTGTTTGACCAGGCCGGACTGATCCATAAACGTTGGCGAGCCCTGCCAGACAAACAGGTTGAAGGATAGCAATGACTGATAATACAACAGCACCAATTTACGATCTGCGCGGACTCCAGCTGATTGGCTGGCGTGATATGCACCATGCGCTGGATTATCTCTATGCTGGCGGCCAGCTTAAACAAGGTACGCTGGTGGCGATTAACGCAGAAAAGGTCCTGACGGCGGAAGATAACCCAGAAGTCCGTACCCTGATTGAGGCAGCAGAGTATAAATATGCCGACGGGATCAGCGTCGTGCGCTCGGTACGCAAAAAATTTCCGCATGCCCAGGTTTCTCGCGTAGCGGGTGCCGATCTCTGGGAAGCGTTGATGGCCCGCGCGGGAGAGGAAGGCACGCCGGTATTCCTTGTGGGCGGAAAGCCGGAAGTGCTGGCACAAACACAAGCGAAACTGCGCGCCCAGTGGAATGTGAACATTGTCGGCAGCCAGGACGGTTATTTTACGCCGGAGCAGCGTCCTGCGCTATTTGAGCAAATCCACGCCAGTGGGGCGAAAATCGTCACCGTGGCGATGGGATCGCCGAAACAGGAAATCTTTATGCGCGATTGCCGGCAGGTGCATCCGCATGCGCTCTATATGGGCGTCGGCGGTACCTATGATGTTTTCACCGGTCATGTAAAACGCGCGCCGAAGGTGTGGCAAAATCTGGGGCTGGAGTGGCTGTATCGCTTGCTGTCGCAGCCGAGCCGCATTACCCGTCAACTCCGTTTACTGCGTTACCTGCGCTGGCACTACAGCGGTAATATCTAAAAACCCCTTCTTCATGCAGGTAGCGCATTCTGCTCCATGCGCTACCATGTTGCCTCATTTTTGCACTGTTTTTACAAAAAAAAGCAATTTTTTAATGCTTCGTTTGCCATTTCGCCAAATTTGCGAAAACATGCGCCCCCAGCGATGTACCCATAACAATAACCGGCAATGCCGGAAAGCATGTAAACACGACAAGAGGATTTATGGCAGAGAATAAACCGGAGCTGCAGCGTGGGCTGGAGGCTCGTCATATCGAATTGATTGCCCTCGGGGGCACCATTGGCGTCGGCCTGTTTATGGGGGCGGCAAGCACCCTGAAATGGGCAGGACCATCGGTACTGCTGGCATATATTGTCGCCGGCCTGTTCGTCTTTTTCATTATGCGTTCAATGGGCGAGATGCTGTTCCTGGAGCCGGTTGCCGGTTCTTTCGCCGTTTACGCTCACCGCTACATGAGCCCGTTCTTCGGTTATCTCACCGCATGGTCATACTGGTTTATGTGGATGGCGGTCGGTGTTTCGGAGATCACCGCGATCGGCGTCTATGTCCAGTTTTGGTTTCCGGAAATGGCGCAATGGATACCGGCGCTAATTGCCGTTGGACTGGTGGCGCTGGCAAACCTGGCGGCCGTTCGTCTGTATGGCGAAATTGAGTTCTGGTTTGCGATGATCAAAGTCACCACCATCATCGTGATGATTGTGGTGGGTCTGGGCGTGATTTTCTTCGGCCTTGGCAACGGCGGGCAGCCGATTGGCTTTGGTAACCTGACCGGGCACGGCGGTTTCTTTGCCGGTGGCTGGAAAGGCTTCCTCACCGCGTTGTGTATTGTGGTCGCCTCTTATCAGGGCGTGGAGCTGATCGGGATTACGGCGGGCGAAGCCAAAAACCCGCAGGTCACGCTGCGTAGCGCGGTAGGTAAAGTGCTGTGGCGTATTCTGATCTTCTACGTGGGAGCGATTTTCGTGATCGTCACTATCTTCCCGTGGAACGAAATTGGTAGCAACGGCAGTCCGTTCGTCCTGACCTTTGCCAAAATTGGTATCACTACCGCGGCGGCGATTATCAACTTTGTCGTGCTGACCGCCGCGCTGTCTGGCTGTAACAGCGGAATGTACAGTTGTGGGCGTATGCTTTACGCGCTGGCGAAGAATCGTCAACTGCCGGCGGCGATGGGGAAAGTTTCCCGTCACGGCGTTCCGGTGGCGGGCGTGGCGTTGTCGATTGCGATTCTGCTGGTCGGTTCGTGCCTGAACTACATCATTCCTAATCCGCAGCGCGTCTTCGTCTATGTTTATAGTGCAAGCGTGCTGCCGGGGATGGTGCCGTGGTTTGTGATCCTGATTAGCCAGTTGCGTTTTCGTCGGGCGCATAAAGCGGCGATGGCCAGCCATCCGTTCCGTTCAATTCTGTTCCCGTGGGCAAACTATTTGACGATGGCTTTCCTGGTTTGCGTACTGATCGGCATGTACTTTAATGAAGATACCCGTATGTCGCTGTTTGTCGGCATCATCTTCCTGCTCTCCGTGACGGCTGTTTACAAGGTTTTTGGCCTCAACCGTCAGGGTATCGCCCAGAAAACGGGGGAATAAGCGACAAAACGCGCAAAGCGTAACCAAACGCGCATTTTATTTAAAAAGGCACTAGACAGCGGGGTGTGAAGTCCGTATTATCCACCCCCGCAACGGCGCTAAGCGCCCGTAGCTCAGCTGGATAGAGCGCTGCCCTCCGGAGGCAGAGGTCTCAGGTTCGAATCCTGTCGGGCGCACCATTTACCCGGTGCTGGAGCTGCGGTGGTTTTGATACCGCGTAACAAAGATTTGCAGTGGTGGCTATAGCTCAGTTGGTAGAGCCCTGGATTGTGATTCCAGTTGTCGTGGGTTCGAATCCCATTAGCCACCCCATTATTAAAAGTTGTGAAATGCGAAGGTGGCGGAATTGGTAGACGCGCTAGCTTCAGGTGTTAGTGTCCTTACGGACGTGGGGGTTCAAGTCCCCCCCCTCGCACCACGACTTAACGAATTGAACTAAAAATTCAAAAAGCAGTACATCGGCGAGTAGCGCAGCTTGGTAGCGCAACTGGTTTGGGACCAGTGGGTCGGAGGTTCGAATCCTCTCTCGCCGACCAATTTTGAACCCCGCTTCGGCGGGGTTTTTCTTTTTCTACGCCACACTTTCTTCTTTTCCCCTGTTGCTTCCCTGAGACAACCCTGTTTGCCATTGTCGCCATTTGGTGACGATTAACATTCTGATATTTCTCCACTTTTGTATATCGGGCGAGATCTGTCTCTGCTGAGCGACAATGAGGTGTATTTCCGGCTGGCAGAAAAAGGCAAAATCGCCGACAACCCGCACCAGTACAGGGATAGCGAATTATCTTAATCCCTATTTTTAGCGGTGCAATCCTGGCATGCAATGTGCAATAATAGTCGGGTAGATGCTCATTCCATCTCTTATGCTCGCCATAGTGCCTCATAAACTCAGGAATGATGCAGAGCCGTTTACGGTGCTTATCGTCCACAGACAGATGTCGCTTCGGCCTCATCAAACACCATGGACATAACGTTGAGTGAAGCACCCATTTATGTTGTCATAAAGACCTGTTTAACGCCTGCTCCAAAAGAGCGGGCGTTTTTTTATTCATATACGTCATCCTCCAGGCTGCCCCTTTGTTGGCTGCGCCTGCTCACCCCGGTCACTGACTTATGTAAGCTCCCGGGGATCCTCAGACTTGCCGCCTCGATGCATCCCGAATGATTTTGTGTATGCGATTAATGCCCGGAGCGCGAAGCGTCACCGGGCGTCAGGGCGTTATTGCGGGGGATTATTCTGCAACGTCAGCATCAGACCGTCACGGCGCATGGTGGCCGCTTCTTCCGGTTGATGCAGGCGGTCGAGCGCGTCGGCAAGCCAGGCATAATCGTACGCGTCCGGGCGCTGCTTCAGCGCGGCGCGGAAGGCAACGGTCGCTTCCTGCCATTCGCCGTGCTTCATCAGCGACTGACCCAGCGTACTCCACAGCAGCGGGCGATCGCCGACGGTCTTGATTTGCTGACGCAGGACTTTCTCCAGCTGTTCCGGATTATTGGTTTTCAGACGCGGAATTGGCAGCACGAGGCGATCGTCATACTGACGCTTCAGACCGTCGATAATGATTTGCTGCGCCATGTCGTGATCGTCGCATTCAATCAGATGCTCGGCCATGGCCACCTGCAGGGCGACCTGATGACGGGTTTTACGGCTCTGGTTTTTCCACCATTCGCGTAGACCATCGCTGCCCTGATCGGCGCGCGCCTGATCCATCAGACCAATCCACGCCTGCTGTTCCAGCATCGCACGATGCTCTTCATCACCGACGTTCGCTTTCGCCATTGACGGGATGATATCCAGCAGCGAGCTCCAGGCACCGGTGCGAATGTAGGCCTGTTCTGCCAGACGCAGTACTTCCGGATGGCGCGGCGTTACCTCCAGCAATTTATCCACGCCGTGGCGCGCGGCATGGTTCTCATTGCGCGCCAGTTGCAGGCGGACACGCGCGATCTCAACCGGGATCGTGTCGTTGCCCGCGAGTTCTGCCGCACGTTCCAGATGTTGGTTTGCGCGCGCTTCGTCACCACGCTGTTGCGCTGCTTCAGCGGCGAGCAGGTAGTTCACTACCGGCTGTTCAGCATGATCGGCATTTTTCGCCATCAGCTTCTCAACCTGCTGATAGTCACCTTCCGCCAGTTTCAACAGCGCCTGTTCGGTCTGCTTGCGGGCACGACGACGTTTGCGACCCACAAACCAGCCGCGCGTATGTGCGCCGGTTCGGAAGAGGCGGCGCAGCAGCCATTCGATGGCAAACAGTACCACCATCGCAAGGATCAGGATAATGACCAGCCCGGTCACGCTGGTTTCAATGTTGTACGTGTCGGTCTGGATCAGGACATAACCCTGGTGACCGGCAATCATCGGGCCGATCACGATACCCGCGATCAACAGCACAAAGAGCAATAATACTTTTAGCATCATTATTCTCCTTGCGGCGCGGCTGCCGGGGTTTCTGCCTGCGGTGCTTCAGACGCAGGGGCGGGGGCCGCTTCAGATGGCGCGGCGCCCGGTTGTGCCAGCAGGTTACGCACGCGGGTTTGCATCAATTTTTCGAGGATCGCCTGGCTTTGTAGCGTTTCCGGTACGTCCATCGTGATGCTCTGCTGACTCAACTTGTCCACTTCTTCAAGGAAGGCTTTTGTCGTGGCGTCGTCGGTATCGTAGTAGGCACGCACCCAGGTGGAGACGTTATCCAGCGCCTGACGGTAAGTCTCTTCCTGATGGCGCGGCACAGCCTGGGCGGCAACCAGCAGACGAGAGCGGATGTTTTCCCGCAGATAGACATCCTGATTCGGCGCTAACAGCGGGACCGCAGTATCATCGCGGCGGCGGATGGTGATAAAGCTGTCCATAAAGTTCTGCCAGCTTTTTTGTAGATTGACGCGCCATTCGCTGATTGAACTGGAAAGCTCAGGGCTATCGGCGTCCATCGGTGAACCGTCGCTGTCGTTATCCGCCAGACGCAGGTTATCGATCTGATTAGAAAGCTGATTAATTTTCAGGATGATACCGTCGTAATCCACCTGAGCGACGGAGGAAAGACTGGCGATATCATCGGTGATAGCCCGGCGTGCGGTAATCAGGCTGGGATCGTTCATGTCCGCGAGGCTGGCATCTGCGCTCTTCAGTAGCGCGGCCGCCGTCGTCACATCCTGATCGCTCCACAGCTTACGTCCGGCTAGCTTGACCAGAAAATCGGCCTGCGCAAGCAGCCACGTTTTGGCATCGCTACCGGAAATCGTGGCGACTTTCTGTTGGACTTCATCCAGCTGTTTCGCCAGTTCAGTTTGCTGACGGTTGGCCTGCTCAAGCTGCGCCGCCTGCTGTTTAATGACGCCTTCCAGCTCCGCCTTCTGGCTTTCCTGCGCTTTTTGCAGCGCGGTCAGTTGATTAGCCAGTGCATCGCTGGTGGCGGTCTGTGTGGTCGCCTGTTGTTTTCCCCAGCCATAGAGTCCAACACCGGCTGCCAGCGCGATGGCGATTGCCACCGCACTCAGGATGAGCGCAGTGCCGTTTTTACTCTTTTTTTCAGCAGTAGCTGGCTGTGGCTGAGTTTCCACGGCCTCCCTGGTCTCTTCAACCACGGCGGAGGATTTTTCTTGTTCCGTCATTATGGCTTCCCATTATGAGAGTTATTGTAATGCGCGCAGTAGCGCATCGTTGTCGGCGTTATCAGCGACCTTAATATCTTGCCAGCCCAGTTCCCGGGCGAGGTGCGCCAGACGCTCGCTGACGACAATAAGCCGACAGCGTAGTAACCAGTTTTCGCGATACCACTGCGGGATTAGTGCGTTAAGCTGTTGCAGCATTTCCCCGCTGGTGACCACTATCGTTGTCACGCCGCGCAACTGCCAGCGCATCGCTTCTTGTGCCCCATCGTAAGGTTTAGCACTACGTTGATAACATTCATAAAACGTGACATCTGCACCGCGTGCCGCCAGGGTTTCGCCTAATAGCTCCCGACCGCCGTTGCCGCGTAAGATCAGCGCACGTTTGCCCGCAATATTTTGTAATTCAGGTAATTGTAGCAAGACTTCGCTGATTTCCCGATCCAGTGGATAGCGAATGTCATATCCGCTGACGGTATGCAGCGCCAGGGCGGTCGTGCGACCAATAGCAAAATAGTGCGCGGCGGCCGGCCACTTCAGCCCTTCACGTTCCAGTTGCGCATGGGCAAAAGAGACCGCGTGCTGTGACAGCACAAAGAGCAGATCGTTATCAGTGATCGTCGAAAACACCCCGGCCAGTCGCGATAAATCCTGACCCGGGGTAAATTCGATGAGCGGAAAACTCCAGGCCTCCTGCCCCAGTGTGCGCAGACGGCTCACTAACGCTTCCCCTGCGGGAGACGGGCGGGTGACCAGGATACTCATGCGGGGGATTCTCCGTTATAAACCTCGGTCAGAATCGCGCGCGCGCCGTTATCCAGCAGCTCTTCGGCCAGCGAAATGCCCATCTGCTCCGCCTGATCGGGCGAGCCACGGCGCTCTCCGCGTACCATTTGTGAACCGTCTGGCGCACCGACCAGCGCGCGTAGCCAAATCTCACCATCAATGATTTCAGCATAGCTGCCAATTGGCACCTGACAGCCCCCTTCCAGGCGGGTGTTCATGGCGCGCTCGGCTTTGACGCGAAGGGCGGTCATTTCATCATTCAGCGGGGCCAGCAGCGCCTGAGTCCGGCTATCGTCGAGGCGGCATTCGATGCCAACTGCGCCTTGCCCCACGGCAGGCAGCGACACTTCTGGTGGTAGCGCCGTGCGGATACGCGATTCCAGTCCTAAGCGTTTTAAACCGGCAACGGCCAGGATAATGGCATCATAGTCGCCGTTATCCAGCTTGCTCAGGCGGGTTCCAACGTTGCCGCGCAGTGAACGAATGACGAGATCCGGACGGCGTTCTGCCAGCTGACACTGGCGACGCAAACTGGAGGTGCCCACGATGCTGCCGGCAGGCAGTTCATCAAGGGTGTTATATGTGTTCGAGACAAAGGCGTCGCGCGGATCGTCGCGCTCACAGATAGTAACCAGTCCCAGACCTTCCGGAAATTCAACCGGAACATCTTTCATTGAGTGCACCGCGATGTCGGCACGTTTTTCGAGCAGCGCAACTTCCAGCTCTTTTACGAACAGACCTTTGCCGCCTACTTTCGCAAGTGGGGTATCAAGAATGACATCACCACGCGTCACCATAGGCACCAGCTCCACGACCAGGCCGGGATGGCTCGCCATCAGAGCGTCTTTGACATAATGTGCCTGCCAGAGCGCGAGGGGGCTTTGGCGTGTGGCAATTCTTAAAACATTGTCTAACATGCTTGTTACCGTCATTATCGTCCGTGGTTCATCCTAACATCCTTACAAGTGGGATGTCAGTGTTACGGTCAAAGGTAAGTCAAGGATAAGACGCTGTGTTGCGGCTGGCAGTATTTAATGACGAGAAACCGTCCGGGCGTACTTCAGAATTTACGCGAAGCGATTGGTGCTACACTTGTATGTAGCGCATCTTTCTTTACGGTCAATGAGCAAGGTGTTAAATTGATCACGTTTTAGGCCATTTTTTCGACTGAACGCACAAAAAAAAGGTCGTAAAAGGTAACGGTTATTTTTGTCATTTGGTTTATCCCGAATGGTGAAGGTTGTTGGTAAGCGGATCGCGCTGCGACAATCGACGGCATGACGGGTAGCAACATCAGGCGATACGTCTTGTACCTCTATATTGAGACTCTGAAACAGAGACTGGATGCCATTAATCAACTGCGTGTGGATCGCGCGCTTGCTGCCATGGGACCTGCTTTCCAGCAGGTGTACAGTCTTCTGCCGACATTATTGCACTATCACCATCCGCTGATGCCGGGATACCTCGATGGTAACGTTCCCAGAGGCATTTGCTTTTACACGCCTGATGAAACCCAACGCCACTATCTGAACGAACTGGAACTGTATCGCGGTCTGGCGCCGCAGGATCCACCAAAAGGTGAATTGCCGATTACCGGCGTTTACTCCATGGGCAGCACCTCCTCTGTCGGACAAAGCTGTTCGTCGGATCTTGATATCTGGGTGTGTCACCAGTCCTGGCTGGACAGCGAAGAACGACAACTGCTGCAGCGTAAATGTAGCCTGCTGGAAAGCTGGGCCGCTTCGCTGGGTGTGGAAGTCAGCTTCTTCCTGATTGATGAAAACCGTTTCCGCCATAACGAAAGCGGCAGTCTGGGTGGTGAAGACTGTGGTTCGACGCAGCATATCCTGCTGCTTGATGAATTCTATCGCACCGCGGTGCGTCTCGCCGGTAAGCGTATTCTGTGGAATATGGTGCCGGGCGATGAAGAAGAGCATTACGACGACTACGTTATGACGCTCTACGCTCAGGGTGTGCTCACGCCAAATGAATGGCTGGACCTGGGCGGATTAAGCTCGCTCTCCGCTGAAGAGTACTTCGGCGCCAGCCTCTGGCAACTGTATAAAAGTATCGATTCACCGTACAAGGCGGTGCTGAAAACGCTGTTGCTGGAAGCCTACTCCTGGGAATACCCCAATCCACGCCTGTTGGCGAAAGACATTAAACAGCGCCTGCATGACGGCGAGATCGTCTCGTTTGGTCTTGACCCGTACTGCATGATGCTGGAACGCGTGACGGAATACCTCACGGCGATTGAAGATCCGACGCGCCTGGATTTAGTGCGCCGATGTTTTTACTTAAAAGTTTGCGAAAAACTGAGCCGCGAACGCGCCTGCGTCGGCTGGCGTCGTGAAGTGCTCAGTCAGTTAGTAAGCGAGTGGGGATGGGACGAAAATCGTCTGGCCATGCTCGACAACCGGGCGAACTGGAAGATTGATCAGGTACGTGAAGCGCACAACGAACTGCTCGATGCCATGATGCAGAGCTACCGTAATCTGATCCGCTTTGCGCGTCGTAATAATCTCAGTGTCAGCGCCAGCCCGCAGGATATTGGCGTTCTGACCCGTAAGCTGTACGCCGCGTTTGAAGCGTTACCCGGTAAAGTTACGCTGGTGAACCCACAGATTTCGCCGGACCTCTCTGAACCGAACTTAACCTTTATCCACGTTCCGCCAGGTCGCGCCAACCGTTCAGGTTGGTATCTCTACAACCGTGCGCCAAACATGGATTCCATCATCAGCCATCAGCCGCTGGAATATAACCGCTATCTGAATAAGCTGGTGGCCTGGGCGTGGTTTAACGGTCTGCTGACGTCGCGCACGCATCTGTTTATTAAGGGCAACGGCATTGTCGATCTGCCGAAATTGCAGGAGATGGTGGCCGATGTGTCGCACCATTTCCCGCTGCGTTTGCCTGCGCCGACGCCGAAAGCGCTCTACAGCCCGTGTGAAATTCGCCATCTGGCGATCATCGTTAACCTCGAATATGACCCGACGGCGGCATTCCGCAATCAGGTGGTCCATTTTGACTTCCGTAAGCTGGATGTTTTCAGCTTTGGCGAAGAGCAAAATTGCCTGGTGGGCAGCGTAGATCTGCTGTACCGCAACTCGTGGAATGAAGTGCGTACGCTGCATTTCAACGGCGAACAGGCGATGATAGAAGCACTGAAAACGATTCTGGGCAAAATGCACCAGGACGCCGCGCCGCCGGACAGCGTGGAAGTGTTCTGCTACAGCCAGCATCTGCGTGGTTTGATTCGTACCCGCGTGCAGCAACTGGTTTCAGAGTGCATCGAGCTGCGTCTCTCCAGTACCCGTCAGGAGACAGGGCGCTTTAAGGCACTGCGCGTTTCCGGTCAGACATGGGGCCTGTTCTTTGAACGCCTGAATGTGTCGGTACAGAAGCTGGAAAACGCCATTGAGTTCTACGGCGCAATTTCGCATAACAAATTGCACGGCCTGTCAGTTCAGGTGGAAACCAATCAGGTGAAACTGCCGTCGGTCGTGGATGGCTTCGCCAGCGAAGGGATCATTCAGTTCTTCTTTGAAGAGACTGGTGATGAGAAGGGCTTTAACATCTACATTCTGGACGAGAGTAACCGGGCGGAAGTGTATCATCACTGCGAAGGCAGCAAAGAAGAGCTGGTGCGCGACGTCAGCCGTTTCTACTCCTCGTCGCACGACCGCTTTACCTACGGCTCCAGTTTCATCAACTTCAACCTGCCGCAGTTCTATCAGATTGTGAATACGGACGGGCGCGCACAGGTGATCCCGTTCCGCGCACAATCACTCGGCAACGTTCCGCCAGCCAATCAGGATAACGACACGCCGCAGTTGCAGCAGTATTTCTCGTGATAGTTTTGCCGGATGTTATCCGGCAAATAAGACTTAACGGAAGCTGACTTCTTCGCCCGCCTGATGCGTTGCCGCCTGTTCCAGCAGATCCCAGAAGGTTTCTCCGCTCCGGTCGCAAACCCATTCGTCCCCTTTCAGGTCAAAATGGTAGCCGCCCTGTTTGGTCGCCAGCCACACCTGGTGCAGCGGTTCCTGACGGTTAATAATGATTTTGCTGCCGTTTTCAAAGCTAATGGTCAGTACGCCGCCATTGATTTCGCAGTCGATATCGCTGTCGCCGTCCCAGTCGTCCAGACGTTCTTCGATGGTCATCCACAAGGTATCGGCCAGGCGATGAAATTCACTGTCGTTCATTGTCGTTTCCCGTTTTTTCGTGATGGCGGCAGTATAACCTGAAACAAATCGCGTTGCAGATTACAGGCAAACTCTTGCTTTTACGCCTTCTCCTGCGATGATAGAAAACAGAAAGTATGAACTTACAGGCAATCCATAATGAAAAACGTGTTTCAGGCACTCGCTGTTCTTCTCACTCTGTTCAGCCTGACGGGTTGTGGCCTTAAAGGGCCGCTCTATTTCCCTCCGGCTGATAAAAATGCACCGCCGCCGACTAAACCGGTTGATACACAAACGCAATCCACCACGCCCGATCAAAACGATCGTGCCACGGGAGATGGGCCTTCCCAGGTGAACTACTGACGGTGTGTTTCTGTACCCGCGTGAACGGAGTGAATAATGCAATTCTCTAAAATGCATGGCCTTGGCAACGATTTTATGGTCGTCGACGCGGTAACGCAGAATGTCTTTTTTTCGCCAGAATTGATCCGTCGTTTATCTGACAGGCATCTGGGGGTGGGGTTTGATCAACTGCTGGTGGTTGAACCTCCGTACGATCCTGAGCTGGATTTTCATTACCGCATTTTTAATGCCGACGGCAGTGAAGTGTCGCAGTGTGGTAACGGCGCGCGCTGTTTTGCCCGTTTTGTGCGCCTCAAGGGGTTAACCAACAAACGTGATATTCGCGTCAGTACGGCGAATGGGCGGATGGTGTTGAGCGTGACGGACGATGAGTTGGTGCGCGTCAACATGGGTGAACCCAATTTTGAGCCATCGCAGGTGCCTTTTCGCGCTAACAAAGCGGAAAAGACCTATATTATGCGAGCGGCGGAACAGACAATATTGTGCGGTGTCGTTTCAATGGGTAATCCGCACTGTGTGATTCAGGTCGACGATGTTGATACGGCGGCGGTGGAAACGCTGGGACCGGTTCTGGAAAGTCACGAACGTTTTCCTGAACGGGCTAATATCGGTTTTATGCAGATCATGAAACGCGAGCATATTCGCCTACGCGTTTATGAGCGCGGCGCGGGAGAGACACAGGCCTGTGGGAGCGGCGCGTGCGCGGCCGTCGCCGTCGGCATTCAGCAAGGTTTGCTGGCGGAAGAGGTCCGCGTGGAATTACCGGGCGGTCGCCTTGATATCGCCTGGAAAGGTCCGGGTCATCCGTTATACATGACTGGCCCGGCGGCACATGTCTATGACGGGTTTATCCATCTATGAAGCAGCCAGGGGAAGAACTACAGGAAACGCTTACGGAACTCGATGACCGGGCGGTCGTCGACTATCTGCAGAAAAACCCTGAGTTTTTTATCCGCAATGCGCATGCCGTGGAAGCGATGCGGGTGCCGCACCCGGTGCGGGGCACCGTCTCGCTCGTTGAGTGGCACATGGCCCGCGCGCGTAATCACATTAACGTCCTTGAAGAAAATATGTCGCTGTTGATGGCGCAGGCGAATGCCAACGAAAGCCTGTTTTATCGCCTGTTGCATTTGCAGGGACGTCTGGTTGCCGCGACCAGCCTGGACGATATGCTGATGCGCTTTCATCGCTGGGCGCGTGAACTGGGCCTTGCCGGTGCCACGGTGCGCCTGTTTCCCGATCGCTGGCGTCTCGGCGCGCCGTCAAGCTATACCCATCTGGCGTTAAGCCGCCAGGCCTTCGAACCGCTGCGTATTCAGCGGCTGGGGCAGGAGCAGCACTATCTGGGCACCTTAAACGGTCCGGAATTGCTGGTGGTGTTGCCGGAGGCGAAGGCGATTGGTTCGGTGGCGATGTCGATGCTGGGACGTGACGGCGATTTGGGCGTCATTTTGTTCAGCAGCCGCGACACGCATCACTATCAGGCAGGCCAGGGAACGCAACTCCTGCATGAAATCGCGCTGATGATGCCGGATCTGCTGGAGCGCTGGATTGAACGCGTATGACGGACTTTGCCACCGATGTCGCCCGATTTCTGCGCTATCTGGGCGTAGAACGCCAGCTTAGCCCCATCACGCTGAAAAACTATCAGCGTCAGCTTGATGCCATCATCGCTTTAGCCGGCGAAACCGGACTACAAAGCTGGCAACAATGTGACGCTGCAATGGTGCGCAGTTTCGCGGTGCGCAGCCGCCGTAAAGGACTTGGCCCTGCGAGTCTTGCGCTACGCCTCTCTGCTCTGCGCAGCTTCTTCGACTGGATGGTTAGCGAAGGCAAGCTGAAAGCCAATCCGGCGAAAGGGGTACAGGCACCCAAAGCGCCGCGCCATTTGCCGAAAAATATCGATGTTGATGATGTGAACCGTCTGCTGGATATCGACCTTAACGATCCGCTCGCCGTGCGCGACCGCGCGATGCTGGAGGTGATGTACGGTGCGGGTCTGCGTTTGTCGGAGCTGGTGGGGCTGGACATCAAACATCTGGATCTCGACACCGGTGAAGTGTGGGTGATGGGGAAAGGCAGCAAAGAGCGTCGCCTGCCCATTGGTCGCAATGCGGTGGCGTGGATTGAGCACTGGCTGGATCTGCGCGGGTTGTTTGGCAGCGAGGAAGACGCGCTGTTCCTGTCGAAGCTGGGCAACCGTATTTCCGCGCGCAACGTGCAAAAGCGTTTTGCCGAGTGGGGCATTAAGCAGGGGTTAAACAGCCACGTGCATCCGCATAAGCTGCGCCACTCGTTTGCCACGCATATGCTGGAATCGAGCGGTGACCTGCGAGGCGTACAGGAACTGCTGGGACACGCCAACCTCTCGACCACGCAAATCTATACTCATCTTGATTTTCAACACCTGGCCTCGGTGTACGATGCGGCGCATCCACGCGCCAAACGGGGGAAATAATGCGTTTTTACCGGTCTCCAGGACCCATCTCGGCGATCACGTTCGATCTCGATGACACTCTTTACGATAACCGTCCGGTTATCCAGCGCACCGAACAGGAAGCGCTCGCCTTTGTGCAAAACTACCATCCGGCGCTACGCACGCTGCAAAATACTGATCTGCAACGCTTGCGTCAGGCGGTACGGGAAGCGGAGCCGGAAATTTACCACGATGTCACCCGCTGGCGTCATCGCGCCGTCGAGCGTGCCATGCTAAACGCCGGACTCTCCGCGCAGGAGGCGGTTGCGGGGGCGAATGCCGCGATGATGAACTTTGCGAAGTGGCGCAGTCAGGTCGATGTCCCGCAAGAGACGCACGACACGCTGAAAGCGTTAGCGAGAAAGTGGCCGCTGGTGGCGATCACCAACGGCAACGCGCAGCCGGAGCTGTTCGGCCTCGGCGACTATTTCGAATTTGTGCTGCGCGCCGGTCCGGACGGACGCTCAAAGCCGTTCAGTGATATGTACTTCCTGGCGGCGGAAAAGTTAACTGTGCCGATCGGCGAGATCCTGCACGTGGGCGACGATCTGACGACCGACGTAGCCGGGGCGATCCGAAGTGGGTTGCAGGCCTGCTGGATTAAACCGGAAAATGCCGACCTGATGCACACTTTTGACAGCCGCTTACTGCCACATATTGAGATTTCACAGTTGGCATCTCTGACCTCGCTGATATAATCACCAGCAGTTCTGTATAAATACACAGCTTTTTGGCGGATGGCGCGACGCTTATCCGCCCTACTTCTTTTAATGCGGCGGTGCCAATGGACGTTTCTTATCTGCTCGACAGCCTCAATGATAAACAGCGCGAAGCGGTGGCCGCGCCACGTAGCAACATGCTGGTTCTCGCGGGGGCAGGGAGCGGTAAGACACGCGTACTGGTACACCGTATCGCCTGGCTGCTGACGGTAGAAAATAACTCGCCGTATTCGATTATGGCGGTAACCTTTACCAATAAAGCGGCGGCGGAGATGCGTCACCGTATCGGCCAGATTATGGGCACCAGCCAGGGCGGCATGTGGGTCGGCACTTTCCACGGTCTGGCGCACCGACTGCTGCGCGCGCATCACATGGATGCGAATTTGCCGCAGGATTTTCAGATCCTCGACAGCGAAGACCAGTTGCGTCTGCTCAAGCGTCTGATTAAGGCGATGAACCTCGACGAGAAGCAGTGGCCGGCGCGTCAGGCGATGTGGTACATCAACGGACAGAAAGACGAAGGTCTACGCCCACATCATATTCAGAGTTTCGGTAACCCGATTGAGCAGACCTGGCAGAAGGTGTATCAGGCCTATCAGGAAGCGTGCGATCGTGCGGGGCTGGTGGATTTTGCCGAACTACTGCTGCGCGCGCATGAGCTGTGGCTCAACAAACCGCATATTCTTCAGCACTACCGCGAACGTTTCACGAATATCCTGGTGGACGAATTCCAGGATACCAACAACATCCAGTATGCCTGGATCCGTCTGCTGGCTGGCGATACCGGCAAAGTGATGATCGTGGGCGATGACGACCAGTCGATCTACGGCTGGCGCGGCGCGCAGGTAGAAAACATCCAGCGCTTCCTGAACGACTTCCCCGGTGCGCAAACCATCCGTCTTGAGCAGAACTACCGCTCAACCAGTAATATTCTCAGCGCGGCGAACGCCCTGATCGAGAACAACAATGGGCGTCTGGGTAAAAAGCTGTGGACCGATGGCGTCGAAGGCGAGCCCATTTCACTCTACTGCGCGTTTAACGAGCTGGATGAAGCGCGCTTTGTCGTCAACCGGATCAAAACCTGGCAGGACAACGGTGGCGCGCTGGAACAGTGCGCTATTCTCTACCGCAGTAACGCCCAGTCGCGTGTGCTGGAAGAGGCGCTGCTACAGGCCAGTATGCCGTACCGCATATACGGCGGCATGCGCTTCTTCGAGCGTCAGGAAATCAAAGATGCACTCTCTTATCTGCGCCTGATTGCGAACCGCAATGATGACGCCGCCTTTGAACGCGTGGTGAATACCCCGACGCGCGGGATTGGCGATCGGACGCTGGACGTGGTGCGCCAGACGTCACGCGATCGCCAGCTCACGCTGTGGCAGGCGTGCCGCGAGCTGTTGCAGGAAAAAGCGCTGGCCGGTCGTGCCGCCAGTGCGCTGCAACGCTTTATGGAACTCATTGACGCACTGGCGCAGGAAACGGCAGATATGCCGCTGCACGTGCAGACTGACCGGGTGATTAAAGATTCCGGCCTGCGCATGATGTACGAGCAGGAGAAAGGCGAGAAAGGTCAGACCCGCATCGAGAACTTAGAGGAACTGGTGACGGCGACGCGCCAGTTCAGCTACAACGACGAAGACGAAGATCTGATGCCGTTGCAGGCCTTTCTCTCCCATGCGGCGCTGGAAGCGGGCGAAGGGCAGGCGGATACCTGGCAGGATGCGGTACAGCTCATGACGCTGCACTCGGCGAAAGGGCTGGAGTTCCCGCAGGTGTTTATCGTCGGGATGGAAGAGGGGATGTTCCCCAGCCAGATGTCACTGGATGAGGGCGGACGCCTTGAAGAAGAGCGTCGTCTGGCCTATGTCGGCGTGACCCGTGCGATGCAGAAACTGACCCTAACCTATGCCGAAACGCGTCGCTTGTATGGCAAAGAGGTGTATCACCGTCCGTCGCGCTTCATCGGTGAGTTGCCGGAAGCGTGCGTTGAAGAGGTCCGTCTGCGTGCAACGATCAGCCGTCCGGTGAGCCATCAGCGGATGGGGACGCCGATGGCGGAAAACGACACCGGTTACAAGCTGGGCCAGCGTGTGCGCCATGCTAAGTTCGGCGAGGGCACCATTGTGAATCTGGAGGGCAGCGGCGAACACAGCCGGTTGCAGGTGGCTTTCCAGGGACAGGGAATTAAATGGCTCGTTGCTGCGTATGCGAAGTTAGAAACGGTCTAACTTATAGATAACTATCACTTTAATTTCCCCCTCTGCTAACCTTTCTGCATAAGGGGAAATTATTACTTTTTCGCGTTTCGTTGCGTGTTGACGGCAAATTTTTGCTGGCGTAACATGCGCGCACGATTACGCTAAGAGGACATTCGCCTTGGACACACCCAGTAGATACTGGCTCATTATCCTGTCATCCAGGATCAACTCCTAAGGCTATCCCTTTTTGCTGATAGCCTTAGCGGTTGTCAGCGACCTTCTCTTTTTTCCCGTCGCGCTGAGTCAGGCTGTTTAATGGTCTGAAACCCAATTTGTTTCTGTGTGCCCACCGAACTGTCCGATATTTTTAAGCATTGGGAGTCCCGGTCATGCTGAGCGCATTTCAACTGGAAAATAACCGACTCACCCGGCTGGAAGTCGAAGAGTCACAAACCCTGATTGATGCCGTCTGGGTCGACCTGGTCGAGCCCGACGACGACGAGCGACTGCGCGTACAATCTGAGCTGGGCCAGAGCCTGGCGACCCGTCCTGAACTGGAAGACATCGAAGCATCCGCCCGTTTCTTCGAAGACGAAGACGGTCTGCACATCCACTCCTTTTTCTTCTTCGAAGATGCAGAAGACCACGCGGGTAACTCCACCGTGGCATTCACCATCCGCGATGGCCGCCTGTTTACCCTGCGTGAACGTGAGCTGCCCGCGTTTCGTTTGTATCGTATGCGCGCCCGCAGCCAGGCCATGGTTGACGGTAACGCCTATGAACTGCTGCTGGATCTGTTCGAAACCAAAATCGAACAGCTGGCGGATGAAATCGAAAACATCTACAGCGATCTGGAAGAGCTGAGTCGGGTGATTATGGAAGGGCACCAGGGCGATGAGTACGATGAAGCCCTCTCGACGCTGGCAGAACTGGAAGATATCGGCTGGAAAGTCCGCCTTTGTCTGATGGATACCCAGCGTGCGCTGAACTTCCTGGTCCGCAAGGCGCGTTTACCGGGCGGACAACTGGAACAGGCGCGCGAGATCCTGCGAGATATCGAATCCCTGCTGCCGCACAATGAATCCCTGTTCCAGAAAGTGAACTTCCTGATGCAGGCGGCGATGGGCTTTATCAACATCGAGCAGAACCGCATCATCAAGATCTTCTCGGTGGTTTCCGTGGTTTTCCTGCCGCCGACGCTGGTGGCCTCCAGCTATGGGATGAACTTTGAGTTTATGCCTGAACTGAAGTGGAGCTTTGGCTACCCGGGCGCGATTATCTTTATGCTGCTCGCCGGTCTGGCACCGTATCTGTACTTTAAACGGAAGAACTGGCTGTAATGGTTATGCCGGATGGCGCTTCGCTTATCCGGCTTACAGAAAGTACATCATCATAGGCCGGATAAGGCACAGCCGCCATCCGGCAACCCCCCTAACTCCGACGTCCCCGTCTCTGCGTATAAATCGCATCCGTCACGAAGATCGCCAGCGCGACCCAGATAAAGGCAAATGTCACCATTTTATCCGCGCCCGGCACTTCACCGTAGAACGTGACGGCCAGCAGGAACATCAGCGTCGGGCCGATGTACTGGAAGAAACCCAGCGTAGAAAGGCGCAGGCGCGTCGCCGCACCGGTAAAGCACAGCAGCGGAACCGTGGTCACCACCCCGGCGGCAATCAGCAGCAGGTTGAGCGACATCGGGTTCTGCCCCATATGGCTGGTTGAGCTGTCGGCGATACCGAACAGGTAGATGGCGGCAACAGGCAACAGCCACAAAGTTTCCACCAGCATCCCGGTTTGCGCTTCAACGGCGATTTTTTTGCGTACCAGACCGTAAAAGGCAAAGCTGAACGCCAGTCCCAGCGCGATGACGGGCAGTGAACCGAAGGTCCAGAGCTGCACCAGAACGCCACAGGTCGCCAGAATTACCGCCAGCCACTGCATCCGACGGAAGCGTTCACCGAGGAAAAGCATTCCCAGCACAATGTTCACCAGCGGGTTGATAAAATAACCCAGGCTGGCTTCCAGCATATGGTGGTTGTTTACCGCCCAGATAAACAACAGCCAGTTGCCTCCCACGAGTACCGCCGAGAGCGCCAACAGGAAGATCTTTTTCGGTGTTTTCAGCAGCGCTTTTACGCTCGACCACTGTCGGCTAATGCTGATCAGCGCCACCATAAAGAAAAACGACCAGATCACGCGATGGGTCAGAATTTCATCTGCGGGAACATAATAAATTAGCTTGAAGTACGCCGGAGCGATCCCCCAAATAAAATAGGCGGCAAGCGCGAGTAACACGCCCAGCCGCGTTTGTTTTGCATCCATCGGGAAAACTCATGTCTGAAATGTAACAACAGTTTACCTGTTTTTACCCCACCATATAAGTGGCGGTGGCGCTGGCAATATAAAGCTGCTCTTCGTTGTGTAATTCCACACGCGCGACGGCGACTTTATTCCCGGCGCGCAGCAGACTGCTGGTGGCGGTAAAGCGATTGCCCCGACCCGGACGCAGGTAGTCTACGCGCAGATCGATGGTCCCCATGCGAGACAGCCGCTGGCGCAGTTCGTCTTCACTGATGGTTTCATGGCGCGTCAGAGTACTGCCGACACACACCAGCCCGGCAGCCACGTCCAGCGCAGAGGCGATCACCCCGCCATGCAGTATGCTTTGCGCCCAGTTTCCCACCATCATCGGCTGATTATTAAACGCCAGTTGGGCAAACTCTTTCTCATAGCGTTCCAGTTCCAGGCCCAGCGCCCGGTTGAACGGCATGTGGTAGACAAACATTTCGCCCACAAGCTTCAGGACTTGCTCAGCAGTCAGTACGGCAGACATACGATTCCAACACTCCATTGGTTAATGAAATGTTGATGTTATGCTTCTTAAATGTTGTTTTCCACTTTAAGACGGGATAACTAACGAGGATGTGTGTAAATATGTAAAATGGTTGGCAGAATAATAGACAAATCAAAAATCTTTCGTTCAGGAGAACAACAAGAATGCGGGCGATTCTGGCTTGGTTGCTACCAGCAGCACTGCTGCCGCTGGCGGCGTATGCGCAAGAGGCGACGGTGAAAGAGGTTCATGATGCACCGGCGGTGCGGGGCAGTATTATCGCCAATATGCTGCAGGAGCATGATAATCCTTTTACGCTCTATCCCTACGATACGAACTATCTGATCTACACCAATACCAGCGACATGAACAAAGAAGCGATCAGTTCCTACAACTGGTCAGAAAATGCCCGCAAAGATGAAGTGAAGTTCCAGCTGAGCCTGGCGTTTCCGATCTGGCGTGGGATTATGGGGCCGAATTCGGTTCTTGGCGCCTCTTATACGCAGAAGTCCTGGTGGCAGTTATCCAATACAAAAGAGTCGTCACCATTTCGTGAAACCAACTATGAACCGCAGCTGTTCCTGGGTTTTGCTACCGATTACCGCGTTGCCGGATGGACGCTGCGCGACGTGGAAATGGGGTACAACCATGATTCGAACGGGCGTTCCGATCCGACATCACGTAGCTGGAACCGTCTTTACACGCGCCTGATGGCGGAAAATGGCAACTGGCTGGTAGAGGTTAAACCGTGGTACGTCATCGGCAGTACCGACGATAATCCGGATATCACCAAATACATGGGCTATTATCAGCTTAAGGTCGGCTATCACCTGGGCGATGCGGTCCTGAGCGCGAAGGGCCAGTACAACTGGAATACCGGTTACGGCGGCGCGGAGCTGGGGCTGAGTTATCCGATGACGAAGCATATTCGTCTCTATACCCAGGTATATAGCGGGTATGGCGAATCGCTGATCGACTATAACTTTAATCAGACGCGCGTCGGTGTGGGTGTGATGCTCAACGATATCTTCTGATCGATGATTGTGTTTTAAACATTGCAGTTTCTCCCTCAGGCGCTGAAAATAGCGCCTGTTTTGATTTAAGCGAACGGGGTTAATGTGGCGCAGGCGGAAGTGTTGAATCTGGAATCTGGAGCTAAGCAGGTTTTGCAAGAAACCTTTGGCTACCAGCAGTTTCGCCCGGGTCAGGAAGCGATCATCGACACCGTCGTTTCGGGGCGCGACTGCCTGGTCGTGATGCCGACCGGGGGCGGAAAATCCCTCTGCTATCAAATCCCTGCCTTACTGCTCAACGGCCTGACCGTGGTGGTTTCGCCGCTGATTTCCCTGATGAAAGATCAGGTCGACCAACTGCTGGCGAACGGCGTGGCGGCCGCTTGTCTGAATTCGACGCAAACCCGTGAGCAGCAGCTTGAAGTGATGACGGGGTGTCGTACCGGACAAATCCGTCTGCTGTATATCGCTCCTGAACGCCTGATGCTGGATAACTTCCTTGAGCACCTGGCGCACTGGAATCCGGTGTTACTGGCCGTGGACGAAGCGCACTGTATCTCGCAGTGGGGACATGATTTCCGCCCGGAATATGCCGCACTCGGCCAGCTCAGACAGCGTTTTCCCACACTGCCATTTGTCGCGCTGACCGCGACCGCTGATGAAACCACACGGCTGGATATTGTTCGTCTGCTGGGACTGAACGATCCCTTAATCCAGATCAGCAGTTTTGACCGTCCGAACATTCGCTACATGCTGATGGAGAAGTTTAAACCGCTCGATCAACTGATGCGTTACGTGCAGGAACAGCGTGGTAAATCCGGGATTATTTACTGTAACAGTCGTGCGAAAGTGGAGGACACCGCCGCGCGTCTGCAAAGCCGGGGCATTAGCGCCGCGGCATACCATGCAGGGCTGGAAAATCACATCCGCGCCGACGTGCAGGAGAAATTCCAGCGCGACGACCTGCAAATCGTGGTGGCGACCGTCGCTTTTGGCATGGGCATCAACAAACCTAACGTGCGTTTTGTGGTGCATTTCGATATTCCCCGCAACATTGAGTCCTACTACCAGGAGACCGGTCGTGCCGGGCGAGACGGCCTGCCCGCGGAGGCGATGCTGTTTTACGATCCGGCGGATATGGCGTGGCTGCGCCGCTGCCTGGAAGAAAAACCGCAGGGACAGCTACAGGATATCGAACGGCACAAGTTGAACGCGATGGGCGCGTTTGCCGAGGCGCAAACCTGTCGTCGTCTGGTGCTGCTTAACTACTTCGGTGAAGGGCGTCAGGAACCGTGCGGCAACTGCGATATCTGTCTTGATCCGCCAAAACAGTATGATGGCGTGAAGGACGCACAGATTGCGCTCTCGACCATTGGTCGGGTAAACCAGCGTTTTGGGATGGGTTACGTGGTGGAAGTGATACGCGGGGCTAACAGCCAGCGTATTCGCGAGCTCGGCCACGACAAGCTCAAGGTGTACGGTATGGGGCGCGAGCAGAGTCACGAGCACTGGGTGAGCGTGATCCGCCAGTTGATTCACCTGGGCTTCGTTACGCAAAATATCGCCCAGCATTCCGCGCTACAGCTCACCGATGCTTCACGTCCGCTGCTGCGCGGCGAGGTCACCCTGCAACTCGCAGTGCCGCGTATTGTCGCCCTGAAACCGCGCGTCATGCAGAAATCTTTCGGCGGCAATTACGATCGCAAACTGTTCGCCAAACTGCGCAAGCTGCGTAAAGCTATAGCTGATGAAGAGAATATCCCGCCGTACGTCGTCTTCAACGACGCCACGCTGATTGAGATGGCGGAACAGATGCCGGTTTCCGCGAGTGAAATGCTCAGCGTCAACGGGGTGGGAATGCGCAAACTGGAACGCTTCGGTAAAGCGTTTATGGCGTTGATCCGCGCGCACGTTGATGGTGACGACGAAGAGTAGTCAGCCGGGCAAAAAAGTGCCAGGATGGTGACTCACTGAACTGTTTCCCCCGCGAGTATTTTCATCATGTTAATGTTATTTCTCACCGTGGCGATGGTGCACATTGTGGCACTGATGAGCCCAGGGCCGGATTTCTTTTTTGTCTCGCAGACGGCGGTCAGCCGCTCGCGCAAAGAAGCGATGATGGGCGTGCTGGGCATTACCTGTGGCGTCATGGTCTGGGCGGGCATCGCGCTGCTCGGCCTGCATCTGATCATTGAAAAAATGGCCTGGTTACACACTATTATTATGGTCGGCGGCGGCCTGTATCTGTGCTGGATGGGCTACCAGATGCTGCGTGGCGCGTTGAAAAAGCAGGATGTCGCGGCACCCACGCCGCAGGTTGAGCTGGCGCAAAGCGGTCGCAGTTTCCTGAAAGGGTTACTGACGAACCTGGCTAACCCGAAAGCCATCATCTACTTCGGTTCGGTCTTTTCTCTGTTTGTCGGCGACAGCGTCGGTACTGCCGCGCGTTGGGGGATTTTCGTGCTGATTATCGTTGAGACTTTCGCGTGGTTTACCGTGGTTGCCAGCCTGTTTGCGCTGCCGAAAATGCGTCGTGGCTACCAGCGTATGGCGAAATGGATCGACGGTTTTGCCGGGGCGTTGTTCGCGGGGTTCGGTATCCATCTGATCATTTCGCGCTAAGTCTTTGTGCCGGATACGTGCCAGTTGCTATCCGGCAACCGGTCAGGCGTGGCGCGCCGACGCCAGCAGTGCACCCACCAGCATAAACAGCGAACCGAAGATTTTATTCAACGCTTTCATCTGTTTCGGTCCTTTGATCCACAACGCGATACGCTGCGCCAGCGTGGCGTAGCCGATCATCACCACGATGTCGACAGCAATAGTGGTTACACCGAGCACGATGTACTGCATCAGTTGGGGTTCTTTTGGCATCACGAACTGTGGGAAAAGGGCCGCCAGGAAGACGATGCTTTTAGGGTTTGTCAGGTTCACGAATACGGCGCGTTTAAACAGGCGACCGCGCGACTGGGTCTGGGCCATAGCATTCAGATCAATCGCACCGGCGGCGCGCCATTGCTGGATACCTAACCAAATCAGATAGGCCGCGCCCGCCCATTTCAGCACCTCAAAGGCGATGACGGAGCGTGAAAACAGCGTGCCCAGACCGACGCCGACCAGCACGATATGAATGCCCAGTCCGGCCTGTAACCCGGCAATCGACGCCACTGCGCCGCGATAGCCGTGATTAAGGGAAGTCGTCATGGTATTGATGGCGCCGGAACCGGGCGAAAGGCTCAAAATTATGGATGTCAGCAGGTAAGCGAACCACCATTCAAAAGTCATGAGAAACTCCCTTATTGCACTTTAAATACACTAAATAATTCGAGTTGCACAAAGGCGGCGACGCAGCGAAATCCCAGGCGCGTACAGGGAGTACATGACGGGGATGAGCGAGGAAAGCCAACGCATCTGCAGCTTGAAGTATGACGGGTATATGCCACAATACGCTACTGTTGCGGTGTTGTGTCAGACATGATTAAAAAAACGATTTTTACCTGGTAAACGAGGCTGGATACCCGATGTTTCAGCAGCAAAAAGACTGGGAAACGAGAGAAAACGCGTTTGCGGCTTTTTCCATGGGGCCGCTGACAGACTTCTGGCGTCAGCGTGAGGAAGCGGAATTGACCGGCGTCGGTCGTGTGCCGGTGCGGTTTGTCCGGTTTCGCGCAGCGCATAACGATCGTGTCATTGTCATCTGTCCGGGGCGAATTGAAAGCTATGTAAAGTACGCTGAGCTGGCGTATGACCTGTTTCATCTGGGCTTTGATGTCCTCATTATTGACCATCGCGGTCAGGGGCGTTCCGGGCGTATGCTATCGGATCCTAATCGCGGACATGTCGACAATTTCAACGACTATGTTGATGATTTATCGGCGTTCTGGGGACAAGAAGTGCAGCCGGGACCGTGGCGTAAACGTTATATTCTGGCACACTCGATGGGCGGGGCGATTGCGACGCTGTTTTTGCAGCGCCATCCGCATCAGTGCGATGCGATCGCGCTCTGCGCGCCAATGTTTGGTATTGTGATGCGTTTGCCGGACTGGATGGTACGCCATATCCTCGACTGGGCCGAAGGTCATCAGCGTATCCGGGAAGGGTATGCGATCGGCACCGGACGCTGGCGGGCATTGCCCTTTGGCATGAATTTATTAACGCACAGTCGACAACGCTATCGGCGTAATTTACGTTTTTATGCCGATGAGCCGCAGCTGCGCGTCGGCGGCCCAACCTTTCACTGGGTACGGGAAGGCATCCTGGCGGCTGAACAGGTGCTGGCAGGCGCGGGCGATGACGCCACGCCAACTCTGCTGATTCAGGCTGAAGAAGAGCGTGTGGTGGATAACCGCATGCACGAACGTTTTTGTGAACTCCGCGCCGCAGCGGGCCATCCTGTCGAAGGGGGGCATCCGCTGGTCATTAAAGGCGCTTACCATGAGATCCTTTTTGAAAAGGACGCTATGCGCTCAGTTGCGCTTCAGGCTATCGTTGATTTTTTCAACAAGCATAACTCATCAGCGGAAACCGCTTTGCTCAGAGGTTGAATTTTTATATGTATCAGATTGTTGCGTCTGATTTAGATGGCACACTGCTTTCTCCCGACCATACCCTATCCCCCTACGCGAAAGAGACATTGAAGCTGCTGACCGCACGCGGCGTTAACTTTGTCTTTGCGACCGGTCGACATCATGTCGATGTGGGGCAGATTCGCGATAATCTGGAGATTAAGTGCTATATGATTACCTCCAACGGCGCGCGTGTGCATGATATGGATGGCAATCTGGTGTTTACCCATAATCTGGACCGCGATATTGCCAGCGATCTGTTTGGGGTGGTGAACGCGAACCCGGATATCATCACTAACGTCTATCGCGATGACGAATGGTTTATGAACCGCCATCGTCCGGATGAAATGCGATTTTTCAAAGAGGCGGTGTTCCATTACTCGCTGTTTGAACCGGGTTTACTGGAGCCGGAAGGCGTCAGCAAAGTGTTCTTCACCAGTCATTCTCATGACGTCCTGCTGCCGCTGGAACAGGCTATTAATGCGCGCTGGGGCGATCGGGTGAACGTGAGCTTCTCCACGCTCACCTGTCTGGAAGTGATGGCGGGCGGCGTGTCGAAAGGCCATGCGCTGGAGGCGGTCGCCAACGCGATGGGTTACAGCCTCAAAGACTGCATCGCCTTTGGCGACGGGATGAACGACGCTGAAATGCTGTCAATGGCAGGCAAAGGCTGCATTATGGCCGGGGCGCATCAACGCCTGAAGGATCTGCATCCGGAACTGGAAGTGATCGGCTCTAATATCGACGATGCGGTGCCGCATTATCTGCGCGATCTCTTCTTACGCTAAGATGAATGCTGATTAATTAATCAGTTGTCAACTTAACTCTCCGCTACAATGGATACTCCATATTCTACGAGATATCCATTGTGGCGTTACTGATCATTACCACGATCCTGTGGGCTTTCTCCTTCAGCCTGTTCGGGGAATACCTTGCCGGGCACGTCGATAGCTACTTTGCCGTGTTGGTTCGGGTCGGTCTGGCGGCGCTGGTATTCCTGCCTTTCCTGCGTACGCGCGGGCACAGCCTGAAAACTATCGGGCTTTATATGCTGGTGGGAGCCATGCAGCTTGGCATCATGTATATGCTGAGTTTCCACGCTTATCTCTATCTGACTGTCTCTGAACTGCTGTTGTTTACCGTGTTGACGCCGCTCTATATCACGCTGATTTACGATCTGATGAGTAAACGGCGGCTGCGCTGGGGGTATGCGTTTAGCGCGCTGCTGGCGGTGATTGGCGCAGGGATTATTCGTTATGACCAGGTGACCGATCACTTCTGGACTGGTCTGCTGCTGGTACAGCTTTCCAACATCAGTTTTGCCATCGGGATGGTGGGCTATAAACGCCTGATGGAGACGCGCCCGATGCCCCAGCATAACGCCTTTGCATGGTTTTACATCGGCGCGTTTCTGGTGGCGGTAGTTGCCTGGTTCATGTTGGGCAATGCGCAGAAAATGCCGGAAACCACGCTCCAGTGGGGAATTCTGGTGTTCCTGGGCGTGGCCTCTTCAGGCATCGGCTACTTTATGTGGAACTACGGCGCGACACAGGTTGATGCGGGGACGCTGGGTATTATGAACAATATGCATGTGCCCGCAGGGCTGCTGGTCAACCTGGCTATCTGGCACCAACAGCCTCACTGGCCAAGTTTTATTACTGGTGCGATGGTGATATTGGCTTCACTGTGGGTGCATCGAAAGTGGGTCGCTCCGCGCTCCGAACAAACGGCAGATGATCGCAGGCGTGATTGCGCGCCGATCGAATAAACGCCTCAGTCACCGGCTGGCGCTGCTCGCCATCACGCACGGCGGCGTACAGGCGGCTCCATAAGCCCTCTCCCAGGGTTCTGGTCACCACCAGACCCTGGCGTTCAAAACTCTCCACGACCCAGTGCGGCAGGGCAGCAATGCCCATGTTTGCCGCCACCATCTGAATCAACAGCAGAGTATTATCCACGCTTTTCAGTGACGGGCTGACCCCTGCGGGCTGAAGAAAATGACGCCAGACGTCCAGTCGACTGCGTTGTACCGGATAGATCAGCAGCGTTTCGCTGGCTAAATCTTCCGGGGTGATCTGCGTTTTGCTGGTCAGCGGATGCTCGGGTGCCAGCACCAGGCGAACTTCAAAATCAAACATCGGAGAATAATGCAGCCCGCTGCGCGGCAGAATGTCAGAGGTCATCACCAGATCGAGCTCGTCCTGCTGGAGCGCCGGTTGGGGGTCAAACGTCACGCCGGATTTAAAATCCATCTCCACCTGCGGCCATTTGGCGCGGAAGTTTTCCAGCGCCGGGGTCAACCACTGAATACAGCTATGGCACTCAATGGCGATACGCAGACGGGTTTGTTGTGGTTCGTTGCAGGCCTGCAACGCGCGGTTAATTTGTGGCAGAACCTGACTGGCCAGTTGCAACAGGATCTCACCCTGTGGGGTGAAACGCAGCGGCTGACTTTTACGTATGAATAGCCGAAAGCCAAGGCGCTGTTCCAGATCGCTGAACTGGTGAGACAGGGCGGATTGGGTCTGATGCAGCGTCGCCGCGGCGGCTGCCAGTGACCCGGTATTCCGCAACGCCTGGAGCGTTTTCAGGTGTTTAATCTCGATCATGAAAGTCCTTCACTTCGGCATGAACAAATTGCGCTTGAGGAATATACAGTAACTGTCAAATATGGATGTGTAAACATCCAGACGTCCAAAATCCTTCGTATTTTAAATTTATGGTGCGTTGGCTGCGTTTCCCCGCCCTGGTTACTTACTGATGTAAGCTCCCGGGGATGAGCAAACTTGCCACCTTCCCTGAATTAAAAATCCATAGGATTTACATATAATTAGAGGAAGTAAAATGACAATACTGAATCACACCCTCGGTTTCCCTCGTGTTGGCCTGCGTCGCGAGCTGAAAAAAGCGCAAGAGGGCTACTGGGCGGGTAATGTGACCCGTGAAGAACTGCTGGCGGTGGGCCGCGAACTGCGGGCGCGTCACTGGGATCAGCAAAAGCAGGCAGGTATCGATCTACTGCCGGTCGGCGATTTTGCCTGGTACGACCATGTTCTGACCACCAGCCTGCTGCTCGGTAACGTCCCGGCGCGTCATCAGAACAAAGATGGTTCCGTCGATATCGACACCCTGTTCCGCATTGGTCGCGGTCGTGCGCCGACCGGCGAACCGGCTGCGGCGGCAGAAATGACCAAATGGTTTAACACCAACTATCACTATATGGTGCCGGAGTTCGTTAAGGGTCAGCAGTTCAAACTGACCTGGACACAACTGCTGGATGAAGTAGACGAAGCGCTGGCGCTGGGTCACAAGGTGAAACCTGTGCTGCTCGGCCCGGTCACTTACCTGTGGCTGGGCAAAGTAAAGGGCGAGTCGTTCGATCGCCTGAGCCTGCTGAAAGACATTCTGCCGGTTTACCAGCAGGTGCTGGCGGAACTGGCAAAACGCGGCATCGAGTGGGTGCAGATCGACGAACCCGCGCTGGTGCTGGAACTGCCGCAGACGTGGCTGAACGCCTTCAAACCGGCCTACGATGCGCTTTCCGGGCAGGTGAAACTGCTGCTGACCACCTACTTTGAAGGTGTAACGCCTAACCTTGATACCATTGCCGCGCTGCCGGTACAGGGACTCCACGTTGACCTGGTCCACGGTAAAGATGACGTGACAGCGCTGCACAAACGCCTGCCGACTGACTGGCTGCTGTCTGCCGGTCTGGTCAATGGACGCAACGTCTGGCGTGCCGATCTGACAGAAAAATATGCCCAGATTAAAGATATCGTAGGCCTTCGCGATCTGTGGGTGGCCTCGTCCTGCTCATTGCTGCACAGCCCGATCGACCTGAGCGTTGAAACGCGTCTGGATGCGGAAGTGAAGAGCTGGTTTGCCTTCGCCCTGCAAAAGTGTGGTGAACTGACGCTGCTGCGCGATGCGCTGAACAGCGGCGATACCGCCGCCATCGCCGAATGGAGCGCACCGATTCAGGCGCGTCGCCACTCGACCCGTGTGCACAATGCAGCAGTGGAAAAACGTCTGGCGGCCATCACCGCGCAGGACAGCCAGCGGGCGAACCCGTACGAAGTGCGCGCTGAAGCTCAGCGTGCGCGCTTCAACCTGCCTGCATGGCCGACGACCACTATCGGTTCTTTCCCGCAGACTACTGAAATCCGCGGCCTGCGTCTGGACTTCAAAAAAGGTCAGCTTGATGCTAACAACTATCGCACTGGCATCGCGGAGCATATTAAGCAAGCGATTGTTGAGCAGGAACGCTTAGGCCTGGACGTGCTGGTCCACGGTGAAGCCGAGCGTAACGACATGGTGGAATATTTCGGTGAGCACCTCGATGGTTTTGTTTTCACCCAGAATGGCTGGGTGCAGAGTTACGGCTCTCGCTGCGTGAAACCGCCGGTGGTGATCGGCGACGTCAGCCGTCCAGAAGCGATCACCGTAGAATGGGCGAAGTATGCTCAGTCGCTGACTGACAAACCGGTAAAAGGCATGCTGACCGGCCCGGTGACCATTCTCTGCTGGTCCTTCCCGCGTGAAGACGTCACCCGCGAAACCATCGCCAAACAGATCGCGCTGGCACTGCGTGATGAGGTGGCGGATCTGGAAGCGGCAGGCATTGGCATCATTCAGATTGATGAACCCGCACTACGCGAAGGGCTGCCGTTGCGTCGTAGCGACTGGGCGGCTTATCTGGCGTGGGGCGTGGAAGCGTTCCGTATCAACGCGGCGGTGGCGAAAGATGATACCCAGATCCACACCCACATGTGTTACTGCGAGTTTAACGACATCATGGATTCTATTGCCGCGCTGGATGCTGACGTGATCACCATTGAGACCTCACGTTCCGACATGGAGCTTCTGGAGTCGTTCGAAGAGTTCGACTATCCGAACGAAATCGGACCGGGCGTGTATGACATTCACTCGCCGAATGTCCCGAGCGTAGAGTGGATTGAGGCGCTGTTGCAAAAAGCGGCACAACGTATCCCGGCTGAACGCCTGTGGGTGAACCCGGACTGTGGCCTGAAAACCCGCGGTTGGCCGGAAACCCGCGCCGCGCTGGCGAACATGGTGAAAGCCGCGCAGAATCTGCGTCAGGCGTGATCTTCCTGGGCCCGGTAAGGCGAAGTCGCCACCGGGCCTGTTGTCGGGGGGCGGTTCAGACCTGCGTTATTTCTTACTTCCGTACTGTGCAAACCACGCCAGCATTCTTTGCCAGCCGTCTTTGGCAGATTCTTCGTGATAGCTCGAGCGGTAGTCGGCATTGAAGGCATGACCGGCATCAGGATAGACAACAATCTCCGTATTGGCGTTAGCGGCGCGTAAGGCCTGGCGCATGGTCTCCACGCTCTCCTGTGAAATACTGTTATCCTGACCGCCGTACAGACCCAGCACCGGGGCGTTCAGATCGGTCGCCACATCGACAGGATGTTTCGGCGAATTCAACGACTTATCGCCAACCAACTTCCCATACCAGGCTACAGCGGCTTTCAGTTGCGGGTTATGCGCCGCGTACAGCCACGTAATACGTCCGCCCCAACAAAAGCCAGTGATCATCAGACGATGAACATCGCCACCGTTGCGGGACGCCCAACTGGCGACGTGATCCAGATCGGCCAGAACCTGAGAATCCGGCACTTTCGCCACCAGACCGCTCAATAGCGTGGGAATATCGGCGAAATCATTGGGATCGCCTTCGCGGAAGTAGAGTTCTGGCGCGATAGCCAAATAGCCGTCCAGCGCCAGACGACGGCAGATGTCGCGGATATGTTCATGCACGCCAAAGATTTCCTGCACTACAATGACCACAGGCAGTGGGCCATCGCTCTTTTTCGGCCGGGCGTGAAACGCCGGCATCTCGTCCCCCTGAGAAGGGATTGACGTAAAACCCGCGACGATGGCGTCGTCCGGGGTATGCACTGAGGTAGAGGCAATAGGGGATGCTGCAGGTGCAAAACCGGTTTGTGGTGTTGATGTCATGGTATTCTCCGTACCCTTAGAAAAATAGCGCACTATTAACTATAGACAGCCTTTAACCATTCACACTGCCTCAAACGGCTCGCTTTTTGTGCAAAGAAAGAGAAAGTTGGGCTATTAATGTGATGTTGATCACTTTTTGTAGGTAAATTCATGCAAATGAATTGCATCATGGTGATAGCGGTCACGAAAATATCTTAAGTCCTTCGGTAAAGTGTCTTTTTGCTTCTTCTGACAAAAACCGAATCACAGAGGAGTTTTATATGTCCAGGTCTGACGTTTTTCATCTCGGCCTCACCAAGAACGATTTACAAGGGGCTACGCTGGCTATCGTCCCTGGCGATCCGGAACGTGTAGAAAAGATCGCCGCGCTGATGGAGAAGCCGGTTAAACTGGCATCTCACCGTGAATTCACTACCTGGCGCGCAGAGCTGGACGGTAAAGCCGTCATCGTCTGCTCGACCGGTATCGGCGGCCCATCAACTTCTATAGCGGTGGAAGAATTGGCTCAGTTGGGCATTCGTACTTTCCTGCGTATTGGCACCACGGGGGCCATTCAGCCGCATATCAATGTCGGCGATGTTCTGGTCACCACGGCGTCCGTTCGTCTGGATGGTGCGAGCCTGCACTTTGCGCCGATGGAGTATCCGGCAGTCGCTGACTTTGAATGCACCACCGCGCTGGTTGAAGCGGCAAAATCCATCGGTGCCACAACTCACGTGGGCGTAACTGCATCTTCTGACACCTTCTACCCAGGCCAGGAACGTTACGACACTTTCTCCGGTCGCGTAGTACGTCGTTTCAAAGGCTCCATGGAAGAGTGGCAGTCAATGGGCGTGATGAACTACGAAATGGAGTCCGCCACGCTGCTGACCATGTGTGCAAGCCAGGGCCTGCGCGCCGGGATGGTTGCGGGGGTAATCGTCAACCGCACCCAGCAAGAGATCCCGAATGCGGAGACGATGAAACAAACTGAAAGCCATGCGGTGAAAATCGTGGTGGAAGCGGCACGTCGTCTCATCTAATTCTCTTCTCTTCCGTAAACAAGGCCGACGCGTTCGGCCTTTTGCTTTTACGCGATTATTTGCGTACCGCCTCGCAGGAAAGTTCTTTAAAACTGGACGTTTATACAGCACAATTCTATTTTGTGCGGGTGATGTATGGCGTCGGGAGGCATTTTGGATATCTCAATCATCATTTATGCGGTTATTGCGCTGGTGGGCATTGCGCTTGGCTGGCTGATAGCCAGCTATCAGCATGCGCAACAGAAAGCCGAACAATTCGCTGAACGTGAAGAGATGGTTGCGGCATTAAGTGCTGCCAAACAACAGCTTGCCCAAAGTGAACACTGGCGTGATGAGTGCGAGTTGCTCAATAACGAATTACGTAGCCTGCGCAGCATTAACACCTCGCTGGAAGCGGATCTGCGTGAAGTGACCACGCGAATGGAAGCCACACAGCAGCATGCGGAAGATAAAATTCGCCAGATGATCAACAGCGAGCAGCGTCTGAGCGAACAGTTTGAAAACCTGGCAAACCGAATCTTTGAGCAAAGCAATCGCCGGGTTGATGAGCAAAACCGACAAAGCCTGAATGGTCTGCTGACGCCGCTGCGTGAACAACTGGACGGTTTCCGTCGCCAGGTTCAGGACAGCTTTGGTCAGGAAGCGCGAGAACGTCACACCCTGGCGCATGAAATTCGCAATCTCCAACAGCTTAATGCACAAATGGCCCAGGAAGCGGTCAACCTGACGCGTGCACTAAAAGGCGATAATAAAACGCAGGGGAACTGGGGCGAAGTCGTACTCACTCGTGTGCTGGAAGCATCCGGACTGCGTGAAGGTTATGAGTACGAAACGCAGGTCAGTATCGAGAATGACGTTCGTTCCCGCATGCAGCCCGACGTAATTGTACGTTTACCGCAGGGAAAAGATGTGGTGATCGACGCCAAAATGACGCTGGTGGCCTATGAGCGCTATTTTAATGCGGAAGACGATTACACCCGCGAAAGCGCGCTTCAGGAACACATTGCTTCGGTGCGTAACCATATTCGCCTGTTGGGACGTAAGGACTACCAGCAGCTTCCGGGGCTGCGCACGCTGGATTACGTGCTGATGTTTATTCCGGTGGAGCCCGCGTTTCTGTTAGCGCTCGACCGACAGCCCGAACTGATTACTGAAGCGCTTAAAAATAATATTATGCTGGTCAGTCCCACGACATTACTGGTGGCGTTGCGAACCATTGCGAATCTATGGCGTTACGAACATCAAAGCCGTAATGCGCAACAGATTGCGGACCGTGCGAGTAAGCTCTATGACAAGATGCGGCTGTTTGTCGACGATATGTCCTCCATCGGGCAGAGTCTGGACAAAGCGCAGGATAACTATCGTCAGGCGATGAAAAAGCTGTCGTCGGGGCGCGGCAACGTGCTGGCACAGGCCGAAGCGTTTCGCGGCTTAGGGGTAGAAATTAAGCGCGAGATTAACCCTGAACTGGCGGAACAGGCCACAACGCAGGATGAAGAGTATCGGTTGCGATCGGTACCTGAAGAGCAGGAAGATGCATCTTATTCCGACGATGACGGGATAAAGCAGCAATCGAATTAGTCCGTTCGGAGTAACCCGGACAGGCAGAAGGGTAGGGCAATGCGCCCCAATCTGTTACACTTCTCGAACAATTTTTTGATGAGCAGGCACTGAGATGGTGGATAATTCACAAGAAACGACGCACTTTGGTTTTCAGACTGTCGCTAAAGAGCATAAAGCGGACATGGTGGCCCACGTTTTTCATTCTGTGGCATCAAAATATGATGTTATGAATGATTTGATGTCTTTTGGCATCCATCGTTTGTGGAAGCGCTTCACCATCGACTGTAGCGGCGTCCGCCGTGGTCAGACAGTACTGGATTTAGCCGGGGGAACCGGCGATCTGACGGCTAAATTCTCCCGTCTGGTCGGGGAGACCGGCAAGGTGATTCTGGCTGACATCAATGACTCAATGCTCAAAATGGGTCGTGAAAAGCTGCGCAATATCGGCGTGATTGGCAACGTAGAATATGTTCAGGCCAATGCGGAAGCGCTGCCGTTCCCGGACAATACGTTTGACTGCATCACTATTTCCTTCGGTTTGCGTAACGTCACGGACAAAGACAAAGCCCTGCGCTCGATGTTCCGTGTCCTGAAGCCAGGTGGTCGTTTGCTGGTGCTGGAATTCTCTAAACCGATTATCGAGCCACTGAGCAAAGCGTACGACGCCTACTCGTTCCATATCCTGCCGCGTATCGGTTCAATGGTCGCCAATGATGCCGATAGCTATCGCTATCTGGCGGAATCCATCCGTATGCATCCCGATCAGGACACCTTGAAAGCGATGATGCAGGACGCCGGGTTCGAAAGTGTCGACTATTACAACCTGACAGCGGGTGTGGTTGCGCTACATCGCGGCTATAAGTTCTGACAGGAGAACGGGGATGCCTTTTAAACCCTTAGTGACTGCAGGAATGGAAAGTTTGCTTAATTCATTCCTGTATCGTTCGCCGGCGTTGAAAACGGCGCGAGCGCGTCTGCTGGGAAAAGTGCTGCGTGTAGAGCTAAAAGGCTTTTCGACATCATTAATTCTGCTGTTCAGCGAACGCCAGGTTGACGTGCTGGGCGAGTGGGCTGGCGAGGCCGATTGTACGGTGATCACTCATGCCAGCGTATTGCCAAAATTACGTGACCGCCAGCAACTGGCTGCGCTGATTCGCAGTGGCGAACTGGAAGTGCAGGGTGATATTCAGGTTGTGCAAAATTTCGTTGCCCTTGCCGACCTGGCGGAATTCGATCCTGCTGAACTGCTGGCGCCTTATACCGGCGACATCGCGGCGGAAGGGATCAGCAAAGCCCTGCGCGGCGGGGCAAAATTTCTCCGTCACGGGATCCAACGTCAGCAACGTTATGTTGCCGAAGCCATTACGGAAGAGTGGCGAATGGCACCCGGACCGTTAGAGGTTGCATGGTTCGCGGAAGAAACGGCAGCGGTGGAACGCGCTGTCGATGCGCTGACCCGGCGGCTGGAAAAACTGGAGGCTAAATGACGCCAGGTGAAGTACGGCGCCTGTATTTCATCATTCGCACTTTTTTAAGTTACGGACTTGATGAACTCATCCCCAAAATGCGGATCACGCTGCCGCTGCGGTTATGGCGTTACTGCCTGTTCTGGATGCCAAACCGGCATAAAGACAAATTATTGGGAGAGCGACTGAGACTGGCTCTGCAGGAGTTAGGGCCGGTGTGGATCAAGTTTGGTCAAATGCTCTCAACTCGCCGCGATCTCTTCCCTCCGCATATCGCCGATCAACTGGCTTTGTTACAGGACAAAGTCGCCCCCTTCGATGGCAAGCTGGCGAAAGCGCAAATCGAAGAAGCGATGGGCGGACTGCCCGTTGAAGCCTGGTTTGATGAATTCGAGATTCAGCCGCTGGCGTCGGCGTCAATTGCTCAGGTGCATACGGCGAGACTGAAATCGAACGGCAAAGAGGTCGTCATCAAAGTCATACGTCCTGACATCCTGCCGGTTATCAAAGCGGATCTACGACTGATTTATCGTCTTGCCCGCTGGGTGCCGCGCTTGCTACCGGACGGTCGCCGTCTGCGCCCGACGGAAGTGGTGCGGGAATATGAAAAAACACTGATTGATGAGCTGAACCTGCTGCGCGAATCGGCCAACGCCATTCAGCTACGGCGAAACTTTGAAGACAGCCCCATGCTCTACATCCCGGAAGTTTATTCTGACTACTGCAGTGAGAATATGATGGTGATGGAACGCATCTATGGCATCCCGGTTTCCGATGTGGTGACTCTGGAGAAAAACGGCACCAACATGAAGTTGCTGGCGGAGCGCGGCGTGCAGGTTTTCTTCACTCAGGTATTTCGCGACAGCTTTTTCCACGCGGATATGCATCCCGGAAACATCTTTGTCAGTTATGAACACCCCGAAAACCCGAAATATATTGGCATTGATTGCGGCATTGTCGGCTCCTTAAACAAGGAAGATAAGCGTTACCTGGCGGAGAACTTTATCGCGTTCTTTAATCGTGATTACCGCAAGGTTGCGGAACTGCATGTTGATTCAGGCTGGGTTCCGCCGGATACCAACGTTGAAGAGTTTGAGTTTGCGATTCGTACCGTATGCGAGCCTATCTTCGAGAAACCGCTAGCAGAAATCTCGTTTGGTCACGTTTTGTTAAACCTTTTCAATACGGCGCGTCGATTTAACATGGAAGTGCAGCCTCAACTGGTATTGTTGCAGAAGACATTACTGTATGTTGAGGGCGTAGGACGTCAGCTGTATCCGCAGTTGGATCTCTGGAAAACGGCGAAGCCTTTTCTGGAATCATGGATTAAAGATCAGGTCGGTATTCCGGCGCTGGTCAGGGCATTTAAGGAAAAAGCGCCGTTCTGGGTCGAAAAAATGCCAGAACTCCCTGAACTGGTGTACGACAGTTTGCGCCAGGGCAAATATTTACAGCACAGTGTTGATAAGATTGCGCGCGAGCTTCAGGAGAATCATGTGCGTCAGGGCCAATCCCGTTACTTATTGGGAATTGGAGCCACGTTACTATTGAGTGGGACATTCCTGTTGATTAATCGTCCTGAATGGGGCTATATGCCCGGCTGGTTGATGGCAGGCGGTCTGGTCGCCTGGATTGTCGGCTGGCGCAAAACTCGCTGATTTTTTCATCGCTCAAGGCAGGCCGGGTAACGTATACTACGGCCTTATTAATTCATCATCTATCACAGAGGAACATGTATGGGTGGTATCAGTATTTGGCAGTTGGTGATCATTGCCGTCATCGTTGTACTGTTGTTTGGCACCAAGAAGCTCGGCTCCATCGGTTCCGATCTTGGCGCATCCATCAAAGGCTTCAAAAAAGCCATGAGTGATGATGATGCTAAACAGGATAAAGCCAGTCAGGACGCTGACTTTACCGCGAAGTCTATTACTGACAAACCGGCAGACGCTGCTAAAGAAACGGCGAAAAAAGAAGACGCGAAAAGCCACGATAAAGAGCAGGTGTAATTCGTGTTTGATATCGGCTTTAGCGAACTGTTACTGGTGTTTATTATCGGCCTCGTCGTACTGGGGCCGCAGCGATTGCCGGTAGCCGTCAAAACGATAGCTGGCTGGGTACGCGCATTGCGATCCCTTGCGACCACCGTTCAGAATGAACTGACCCAGGAGCTTAAGCTCCAGGAGTTTCAGGACAGCCTGAAAAAGGTTGAGAAAGCGAGCCTGGAAAATCTGACTCCCGAGCTGAAAGCCTCAATGGATGAACTGCGCCAGGCGGCGGAGTCAATGAAACGTTCCTATAGCGCGAACGAGCCCGAAAAAGCGAGCGACGAAGCGCACACCATCCATAACCCGGTGGTGAAAGGGAACGAAGAACAGCATGAAGGGGTCACGCCCGCTACTGCTGAAGTCCAGGCCAGCGCACCGGAACAGGCTCCTGAGATTGTCGGGGAGACGTCTCCTGCCGTCAACGTGAAGGACGCTGAACCGAAAACCGCTGCCCCTGTTGCTGGCTCCTCCCCTACGTCGAGTGATAAACCGTAAACATGGCTGTAGAAGATACTCAACCGCTTATCACGCACCTGATTGAGCTGCGTAAACGTCTGCTTAACTGCATTATTGCGGTTATCGTGATTTTTCTGGCATTGGTCTATTTTGCCAATGACATCTATCACCTGGTTTCCTCGCCGCTTATCAAACAGTTGCCGCAGGGCGCAACCATGATCGCGACGGATGTCGCATCACCGTTCTTCACCCCGATCAAATTAACCTTCATGGTGTCGCTGATCCTGTCAGCACCGGTGATCCTTTATCAGGTCTGGGCGTTTATCGCGCCAGCGCTGTATAAGCATGAACGCCGCATGGTGGTACCGTTACTGATCTCCAGCTCGTTACTGTTCTATATCGGCATGGCGTTTGCCTACTTTGTCGTGTTCCCGCTGGCGTTTGGCTTCCTTGCCAATACCGCGCCGGAAGGTGTGCAGGTCTCGACGGATATTGCCAGCTATCTGAGCTTTGTCATGGCGCTGTTTATGGCGTTCGGGGTCTCGTTTGAGGTGCCCGTTGCCATCGTGCTGCTTTGCTGGATGGGGGTGACGACACCGGAAGATTTGCGTAAAAAACGGCCTTATGTGTTAGTTGGCGCGTTTGTGGTAGGGATGTTGCTGACGCCGCCGGATGTTTTTTCGCAGACGTTACTGGCGATTCCGATGTACTTCCTGTTTGAGGTCGGCGTTTTCTTCTCACGTTTCTATGTCGGTAAGCGACAGACACGGGATGAAGATAACGAGGCGGAATCAGAAGCCGAAGCTGAGAAAGCCGAGAAGACAGAAGAGTAAATTCAACCGCCCGCCAGGGCGGTTGTCATATGGAGCGAAGCATGTTTGATATCGGCGTTAATTTAACCAGCTCGCAGTTTTTAAAAGACCGTGATGAGGTTGTGGCTCGCGCGAGGGCCGCTGGCGTGAAGGGCCTGCTTCTCACCGGAACAAACCTGCATGAAAGCCAACAGGCGCAACGACTGGCGCACATTTATCCTCACTGTTGGTCGACGGCCGGTGTTCACCCGCACGACAGTAGCCAGTGGCAGCCTGCCACAGAGGAGGCGATTGTGGCGCTGGCGTCAATGCCTGAGGTCGTGGCGATTGGCGAATGTGGCCTTGATTTCAATCGTAATTTTTCCACTCCGCAGGAACAAGAGCGGGCGTTTGATGCGCAGTTGCGTATCGCTGCTGAGTTACAGATGCCGGTTTTTATGCATTGTCGTGATGCGCATGCACGATTTCTGACGCTGCTGGATCCGTGGCTGGACAAACTCCCGGGTGCGGTGCTGCACTGCTTTACCGGCACGCGTGAAGAAATGCAGGACTGTATCGACAGAGGATTACATATCGGCATTACAGGCTGGGTCTGTGATGAGCGTCGTGGGCTGGAACTGCGCGAATTGCTACCGTTTATTCCGGCCGAACAGTTGCTGATTGAAACCGATGCGCCGTATCTGTTGCCGCGCGATCTCTCGCCGAAACCCGCATCGCGACGTAACGAACCGGCATATCTGCCACATATTCTTGAGCGTATCGCCCACTGGCGCGGAGACGATCCGCAGTGGCTTTCCGCCACAACGGATGCGAACGTCAGGACACTGTTTGGAATGTCGTTTTAAGTCGCCGTTAAAGCTTACGGAAACCGGTGTTTTTCACGCTCTGCTTCACCTCTTTATTCAACAGGTTGAGCAGCAGCATGGAACGCGCTTCACCGTCCGGTTCAGTGAAGATCGCCTGCAGGCCTTCAAAAGCCCCTTCCGTGATGACCACTCGGTCGCCGGGGTAAGGCGTTTCAGGGTCGACAATGCCTTCTGGCTTATAGACGGAGAGCTGGTGAATCACCGTAGCAGGGACAATTGCCGGTGATGCGCCAAAGCGGACAAAATGGCTGACGCCGCGCGTGGCATTGATCGTCGTGGTATGAATCACTTCCGGGTCAAATTCCACGAACAGATAGTTAGGGAACAGGGGTTCGCTGACTGCAGTACGTTTTCCACGCACCATTTTTTCCAGGGTGATCATCGGTGTCAGGCAGCTCACTGCCTGTCTTTCGAGGTGTTCCTGAGCACGCTGAAGTTGCCCGCGTTTGCAGTACAGTAAATACCAGGATTGCATAATGGCTCTTATCCGCTTATTCGGGGCGCAAGCATAGCAAATGTAAGGCGTGAAGTTAATTATAATCCCGGTGGCGGCGGTGGGCTGCCAGAGTTCACGCTAATTTAACAAAAATACAGCATCACGATGATGAACGCCGTATAATGAGGCGCTTACGAAGAGGCCACAATGGACGCCATGAAATATCACGATTTACGCGACTTCCTGACGCTGCTTGAACAACAGGGTGAACTCAAACGCATTACGCTTGAAGTGGATCCATATCTGGAAATCACAGAAATTGCCGACCGCACGTTACGTGCCGGTGGCCCTGCGCTGCTGTTTGAAAACCCCAAAGGCTATTCAATGCCGGTGTTGTGTAACCTGTTTGGTACGCCAAAGCGTGTCGCGATGGGCATGGGGCAGGATGATGTCTCTGCGCTGCGGGAAGTGGGTAAATTACTGGCCTTTTTGAAAGAACCGGAGCCGCCGAAGGGCTTCCGCGATCTGTTTGATAAACTGCCGCAGTTCAAACAGGTGCTGAATATGCCGACGAAGCGACTGCGCGGTGCGCCTTGTCAGCAAAAAATCATCTCTGGCGATGACGTCGATTTAAACCGAATTCCCATTATGACCTGCTGGCCAGAAGATGCCGCGCCGCTCATCACTTGGGGGCTGACCGTCACGCGTGGCCCGCATAAAGAGCGGCAGAATCTGGGGATTTATCGCCAGCAGTTGATTGGCAAAAATAAATTGATCATGCGCTGGCTGTCCCATCGTGGCGGCGCGCTTGATTATCAGGAGTGGTGTGCGGCGCATCCGGGTGAACGTTTCCCGGTGTCTGTCGCCTTAGGCGCCGATCCTGCCACCATTCTTGGCGCGGTGACGCCGGTACCAGACACACTCTCAGAGTACGCCTTTGCCGGTCTGCTGCGCGGTACGAAAACCGAAGTGGTTAAATGCCTGTCTAACGATCTTGAAGTGCCTGCCAGTGCGGAAATTGTGTTGGAAGGGTATATCGATCCGGGTGAAATGGCGCCGGAAGGCCCGTATGGCGACCATACGGGGTATTACAATGAAGTGGATAGCTTCCCGGTCTTTACCGTCACGCATATTACCCAGCGTGAAGATGCGATTTACCATTCGACCTACACCGGTCGTCCGCCGGATGAGCCTGCCGTACTTGGCGTTGCGCTAAATGAAGTGTTTGTGCCGATTCTGCAAAAACAGTTCCCGGAAATCGTCGATTTTTACCTGCCGCCGGAAGGGTGCTCTTATCGCCTTGCCGTCGTCACGATTAAAAAACAGTACGCGGGGCATGCGAAACGCGTCATGATGGGTGTCTGGTCATTTTTACGCCAGTTTATGTACACCAAATTTGTTATCGTCTGTGATGATGACGTCAATGCACGCGACTGGAACGATGTGATTTGGGCGATTACCACCCGTATGGACCCGGCCAGGGACACGGTGCTGGTAGAAAATACGCCAATTGATTATCTGGATTTTGCCTCGCCGGTCTCCGGTCTGGGTTCAAAAATGGGGCTGGATGCCACGAACAAATGGCCAGGTGAAACCCAACGCGAGTGGGGACGTCCAATTAAAAAAGACCCCGACGTGACCGCCCGCATTGATGCGATTTGGGATGAACTGGCCATCTTTAATGACGGTAAAGGCGCCTGAGGCGCTCGTTTTGCCCTACAGACCCATAGAGGGAGCGCATGACAACCTTAAGCTGTAAAGTGACCTCGGTAGAAGCTATCACTGATACCGTATACCGTGTTCGTTTAGTACCCGACGCGGCATTTTCCTTTCGTGCCGGTCAATATTTGATGGTCGTGATGGATGAGCGGGATAAACGCCCGTTCTCGATGGCCTCTACGCCGGATGAGCAGGGTTTTATTGAGCTCCACATTGGCGCGTCAGAAATTAATCTCTATGCCAAAGCAGTGATGGATCGCATCCTGAAAGACCATGAGATAACGATAGATATCCCGCACGGCGACGCATGGCTGCGTGACGATGAAGAGCGTCCGCTGATCCTGATTGCTGGTGGTACGGGTTTTTCCTACGCCCGTTCCATTCTGCTGACGGCGCTGGCGCATAATCCTAATCGTGAGGTCACGATTTACTGGGGGGGACGTGAAGAGAAGCATCTCTACGATCTCTCTGAACTTGAAGCGCTCTCTGTCAACCATCCCAATCTGCGCGTCGAAGCTGTGGTGGAACAACCGGAAGCCGGCTGGCGTGGACGTACAGGGACGGTCTTAACGGCGGTGATGCAGGATCACGGAACGCTGGCCGATCATGACATCTACATTGCCGGGCGTTTTGAGATGGCGAAAATCGCGCGTGACCTGTTCTGTAATGAGCGCAGCGCACGTGAAGATCGCCTGTTTGGCGATGCGTTCTCATTTATCTAAGAAGAGAAACGAAGAAGAAAAAACCCGCCCCTGACAGGCGGGAAGAACGGCAACTAAATGGTTATACCGTGACGTTTTCGTTGTAGGCCGGATGAGATGCTTTAGCGTCGCCATCCGGCAATCGAGCCGGGGGCACTTCGCTTACCCGGCCGACAATGAGTGAATATCTTTACACCCGCTCAAACACGGTCGCGATACCCTGACCCAACCCAATACACATCGTCGCCAGGCCGAACTGGACATCTTTGCGTTCCATCAGGTTCAACAACGTGGTGCTGATACGCGCGCCAGAACAACCCAACGGGTGACCGAGCGCGATCGCGCCGCCGTTAAGGTTGATCTTCTCGTCAATCTGCTCCATTAACCCCAGATCTTTAATACACGGCAGGATCTGCGCAGCAAACGCTTCGTTCATCTCAAACAAACCGATATCACTGGCCGAAAGCCCCGCTTTTTTCAGCGCCAGTTTCGACGCCGGAACCGGACCGTATCCCATGATGGAAGGATCACAACCGACCACTGCCATTGAGCGCACGCGGGCGCGTGGTTTCAGACCTAACTCGCGTGCACGACTCGCGCTCATCACCAGCATGGCGGCGGCACCATCGGAGAGTGCAGAAGAGGTTCCTGCGGTGACAGTGCCGCTGACCGGGTCAAACGCCGGACGCAGGGTAGATAACGCTTCAACCGTGGTTTCCGGACGGATCACTTCGTCGTAGTTAAACTGCTTCAGCACGCCATCGGCGTCATGCCCACCGGTTGGGATAATTTCGTTCTTAAACGCGCCGGACTGCGTGGCGGCCCAGGCGCGGGCGTGTGAACGTGCGGCAAAGGCATCCTGCATTTCACGGCTGATGCCGTGCATGCGTGAGAGCATCTCCGCCGTTAGTCCCATCATGCCCGCCGCTTTGGCGACGTTACGGCTCAGACCTGGGTGAAAATCGACGCCGTGGCTCATCGGCACATGGCCCATATGCTCCACGCCACCCACCAGACAGGCCTGTGCATCACCGGTCATAATCATTCGTGCGGCGTCATGCAATGCCTGCATGGAAGAGCCGCACAGACGGTTGACGGTCACCGCCGGAACGGAGTGTGGAACTTCCGCCAGCAGCGCCGCGTTACGGGCGATGTTAAAGCCCTGCTCCAGCGTCTGCTGCACGCAACCCCAGTAGATGTCATCAAGCGCCGCCGCTTCAAGCGCCGGATTACGCGCCAGCAGACTACGCATCAAATGTGCGGAGAGATCTTCCGCACGCACGTTGCGAAACGCGCCCCCTTTCGAACGGCCCATCGGGGTACGGATCGCATCAACAATTACAACCTGTTCCATTGTGACTCCTTAAGCCGTTTTCAGGTCGCCGACCGGACGGGCAGGCTCAACCGGGGGATAATACGGTTCGTTATGACGCGCTTTATTACGCAGACCTTCCGGAACGTCGTATAACGGACCGAGGTTCTGATACTGTTGCGCCATATCGAGATACTTCGCGCTGCCGAGCGTATCCAGCCAGCGGAACGCGCCGCCGTGGAACGGAGGGAAGCCCAGACCGTAAACCAGTGCCATATCGGCCTCTGCCGGACTGGCGATAATGCCTTCTTCGAGACAGCGCACCACTTCGTTGACCATCGGGATCATCATACGGGCGATAATTTCGTCTTCGCTGAAATCACGCTTCGCGTTACTGACGTCAGCCAGCAGGTCATCAACGGTGGCATCCTCTTCTTTCTTCGGCTTACCTTTGTTGTCTTCTTTATAGCGCCAGAAGCCCAGACCGTTTTTCTGACCAAAACGACTGGCGTCAAACAGCGCATCGATCGCGTCGCGATAATCTTTTTGCATCCGCTGCGGGAAGCCTGCGGACATCACGGCCTGCGCGTGATGCGCTGTATCAATGCCGACAACATCAAGCAGGTATGCCGGGCCCATCGGCCAGCCGAACTGTTTTTCCATGACCTTGTCGACTTTGCGGAAGTCCGCTCCGTCGCGCAGCAACTGGCTGAATCCCGCGAAGTAAGGGAACAGTACGCGGTTTACAAAGAAGCCAGGGCAGTCGTTCACCACAATCGGTGTTTTGCCCATTTTGCTTGCCCAGGCGACTACTTTCGCGATGGTTTCATCGGCGCTTTTCTCGCCACGAATGATCTCAACCAGCGGCATCCGGTGAACCGGGTTAAAGAAATGCATCCCGCAGAAATTTTCCGGGCGTTTCAGCACGCTTGCCAGTTCACTGATGGGAATGGTGGAGGTGTTAGAGGCCAGCACGGTATCCGGGCGAACCTTGTCTTCCGTTTCGGACAGCACCGCTTTTTTGACTTTCGGGTTTTCAACCACGGCTTCGACCACGATGTCCACGCGATCAAAACCGGCATAGTCCAGCGTAGGGTGAATGGTCGAAATCACGCCCGCCATCTTCAGACCGTCAATTTTGCCGCGCTCAAGCTGTTTGTTCAGCAGCTTAGCCGCTTCGGTCATTCCGAGGGTCAGGGATTTGTCATTGATATCTTTCATGATAACCGGCACGCCTTTCCACGCCGACTGATACGCGATACCGCCGCCCATAATGCCTGCGCCCAGCACAGCAGCCTGTTTTGGCGTCTCAACGTCTTTGGTCAGCTTCTTCGCTTTGCCTTTCACATATTGGTCGTTAAGGAAGATACCGACCAACGCGCGGGCTTCATTGGTGTGCGCCAGCGGAACAAAACTTTTGTTTTCCAGATTAAGCGCTTCTGCACGGCCAAAACGCGCGGCGGCTTCAATGGTTTTCACTGCAGTCATCGGGGCCGGGTAATGTTTGCCTGCCGTTTGCGCGACCATGCCTTTGGCAATGGTGAAGCTCATGGCAGCTTCAATTTTGCTGAGCTTCAGCGGTTCCAGCTTCGGCTGACGCTTCGCTTTCCAGTCCAGATCGCCGCTGATGGCCTGACGTAAAACTGCTTTTGCGCCTTCAATCAGTTTTTCCGCTTTCACGACGCCATCGACCAGACCGATTTTCAGCGCCTGTTCAGCATCAACGTCTTTACCGGCAGCAATGATCTCCAGTGCGCTGTCCGCGCCTAACATGCGCGGCATACGTACGGAACCGCCAAAGCCTGGCATGATGCCCAGCTTTGTTTCTGGCAGACCGATACGCAGATCCGGCGTCGCCAGGCGGTAATCGGTCGCCAGTACGCATTCGCAGCCGCCACCTAACGCATAGCCGTTAACCGCAGAGAGCGTGGGGACCGGCAGATCTTCCAGACGGTTAAAGACGCTGTTGGCGAAATGCAACCACTGGCTGAGCTGTTCTTCGGGAACGAGAAACAGCGAAAGGAATTCGGTGATATCGGCACCGACGATAAAGGCTGCTTTATTCGAACGCAGCAGCAGCCCTTTTAAATCTGTTTGTTTTTCCAGTACGTCCAGCGCCTGGCCGAGGCTGGCGACGGTTGCCGTGTCGAGTTTGTTCACTGAGCCTGGGGCATCGAACACCAGTTCGGCGATGCCATCTTCCAGCCAGTCGAGGTACAGGTTGTCGCCTTTGTAAAGCATGTCAGTCTCCTGAATCCGCAAGGTGATCTGGTCATACCAGATGAAGCGAAGTGTGTATTTTATGTTAATAAAATGCAAATGACTGATTAAAAAAATGCCGATCCGATCACACCTGGTAGAAATCACGCTCTCGTGAATCGATGTGCTAAGATGCGGAGACTTGAGGTCGAAAAAAACAGAAGGATAGAAAATGGAATCACTGGCCGCACTCTATAAAAATCATATCGTTACCTTACAAGAACGGACGCGTGATGCGTTGGAACGCTTTAAGCTTGATGCGCTGCTTATTCACTCCGGCGAGCTGGTTAACGTTTTTCTCGACGATCATCCTTACCCGTTTAAGGTTAATCCGCAGTTTAAAGCCTGGGTGCCGGTGACTCAGGTTCCCAACTGCTGGTTGCTGGTTGATGGGGTGAACAAACCCAAACTGTGGTTTTACTTGCCGGTCGATTACTGGCACAACGTTGAACCGCTGCCGACCTCCTTCTGGACTGAAGAAGTTGAGGTGATTGCCCTGCCGAAGGCGGATGGCATTGGCAGTCAACTGCCTGCCGCGCGCGGCAATATTGGTTATATCGGCCCGGTTCCAGAGCGTGCGTTGCAACTGGAGATCGCCGCCAGCAATATCAACCCGAAAGGGGTGATCGACTATCTGCACTATTACCGCGCCTACAAAACGGACTACGAATTGGCCTGCATGCGCGAAGCGCAGAAAATGGCGGTGAATGGACACCGTGCGGCGGAAGAAGCCTTCCGTTCGGGGATGAGCGAGTTCGATATCAACCTGGCCTATCTGACTGCGACCGGTCACCGCGACACCGATGTGCCGTACAGCAATATCGTGGCGCTGAACGAGCATGCGTCGGTTTTGCATTATACGAAGCTGGATCATCAGGCACCGTCTGAAATCCGCAGCTTCTTGCTGGATGCCGGTGCGGAGTACAACGGTTATGCCGCAGACCTGACCCGTACCTGGTCGGCGAAAAGCGACAACGAGTATGCGCAGTTAGTGAAAGATGTGAATGACGAACAGTTGGCGCTGATTGCCACCATGAAAGCGGGTGTCAGCTATGTGGATTATCATGTTCAGTTCCATCAGCGTATTGCAAAACTGCTGCGTAAGCATCAGCTCGTCACCGACATGAGCGAAGAGGCGATGGTCGAAAACGATCTCACCGGACCGTTTATGCCGCACGGGATCGGCCATCCGCTGGGCCTGCAGGTGCATGATGTTGCGGGCTTTATGCAGGATGACACCGGTACGCATCTCGCCGCGCCGTCCAAATATCCGTATCTGCGCTGCACCCGTGTGCTCCAGCCGGGCATGGTGTTGACCATTGAACCGGGCTTTTACTTCATCGAATCGCTGCTCGCGCCGTGGCGTGAAGGGCAGTTCAGCAAACACTTCAACTGGCAGAAAATTGAAGCGCTGAAACCGTTTGGTGGTATTCGTATTGAAGATAACGTGGTGATCCACGAGAACAACGTTGAAAACATGACGCGGGATCTGAAACTGGCGTAATGGACAGTTGGTTAATCCCTGCGGCGCCGGTCACCGTTGTCGAAGAGATCAAAAAAAGCCGCTTCATTACGTTGTTGGCGCATACCGATGGCGTAGAGGCGGCAAAAGCGTTTGTGGAATCAGTCAGAGCGGAGCACCCGGACGCCCGTCACCATTGCGTGGCGTGGGTGGCGGGAGCGCCGGATGATTCGCAGCAATTGGGCTTTTCAGATGATGGTGAACCGGCGGGAACGGCAGGCAAGCCGATGCTCGCGCAGTTGATGGGCAGCGGCGTTGGGGAAATTACCGCCGTTGTGGTGCGCTATTACGGCGGGATCTTACTCGGCACCGGCGGACTGGTTAAAGCCTACGGCGGTGGCGTAAACCAGGCATTGCGTCAGTTAACGACACAGCGCAAGACGCCATTAACCGAATATACTTTGCAGTGTGAGTACGCGCAGTTGGCTGGCGTTGAAGCACTTCTGGGTCAATATGGCGGCAAAATCGTCACCAGTGATTACCAGGCATTCGTTCGGTTACGGGTGGCGCTTCCTTATGCGAAAGTGGATGAATTTTCAGCAAAGCTGGCGGATTTTAGTCGTGGTTCATTGCAATTGTTAGCGATTGAAGAATAATCCCCACCTCATTTTGAAGAACTAAGGAAGCGGCAGAGATGCATTTTCGCGCCATTACCCGAATTGTAGGACTACTGGTTATCTTATTTTCGGGCACGATGATCCTCCCGGGGCTGGTAGCGCTTATCTATCGTGATGGGGCGGGACGCGCATTTACGCAAACCTTTTTTGTCGCACTGGTGATTGGCTCCATGTTGTGGTGGCCGAACCGTCGTGAGAAAGGCGAACTGAAATCCCGTGAAGGGTTTCTGATCGTGGTACTGTTCTGGACCGTGCTGGGTAGCGTGGGTGCTTTACCCTTCATTTTTTCTGAAAGCCCGAACCTCACGATTACCGATGCGTTTTTCGAATCATTCTCCGGACTGACCACGACCGGCGCTACCACGCTGGTGGGGCTGGATTCGCTGCCGCATGCGATCCTCTTTTATCGCCAGATGCTGCAATGGTTCGGTGGGATGGGAATCATTGTGCTGGCCGTCGCGATCTTGCCGATACTCGGCGTCGGTGGGATGCAGCTCTATCGCGCTGAAATGCCAGGGCCGCTGAAAGATAACAAGATGCGCCCGCGTATTGCCGAAACGGCAAAAACGCTGTGGCTGATCTACGTCCTGCTGACGGTCGCCTGCGCGCTGGCGCTGTGGTTTGCCGGCATGCCAGCGTTTGACGCCATCGGACACAGTTTCGCTACTATCGCGATCGGCGGGTTTTCTACCCATGATGCCAGCGTGGGTTATTTTGACAGCCCAACGATTAACACTATCATCGCTATCTTCTTATTAATCTCCGGCTGTAACTATGGTCTGCACTTCTCGTTACTGAGTGGCCGCAGCCTGAAGGTTTACTGGCGTGACCCCGAATTTCGCATGTTCATTGGCGTCCAACTGACGCTGGTGGTCATCTGCACATTAGTGCTCTGGTTTCATAACATCTATAACTCCGCACTGACGACGCTCAATCAGGCCTTTTTCCAGGTGGTGTCGATGGCGACTACGGCCGGATTTACCACCGACAGTATTGCGCGCTGGCCGCTTTTCCTGCCGGTATTGCTGCTATGTTCTGCGTTTATCGGCGGCTGTGCAGGGTCAACGGGCGGGGGACTGAAGGTTATCCGTATCCTCTTGCTGTTCAAACAGGGGAACCGCGAGCTAAAGCGCCTGGTGCATCCCAATGCGGTCTATAGCATCAAACTGGGGAATCGCGCGCTGCCGGAGCGTATTCTTGAAGCGGTCTGGGGATTTTTCTCGGCGTATGCGCTGGTTTTTATTGTCAGTATGCTGGCGATTATCGCGACTGGTGTGGACGATTTCTCGGCCTTTGCTTCCGTGGTGGCGACGTTGAACAACCTTGGGCCCGGGCTGGGCGTCGTGGCGGACAACTTTGCCAGTATGAATCCAGTGGCAAAATGGATCCTGATTGCCAATATGCTGTTCGGTCGTCTGGAAGTCTTCACTTTGCTGGTACTTTTTACCCCGACCTTCTGGCGTGAATAATGGAGTAACACGTGAAAACACTGATTCTTTTCTCATCTCGCGATGGACAGACCCGGGAAATCGCCGCTTATCTGGCGTCAGAACTCAAAGAGCTTGGCGTTTGTACGGATGTCGTCAACCTGCATCGTACCGAAGAGCCTGACTGGGAACGCTATGACCGTGTGGTCATTGGCGCATCCATTCGTTATGGACACTATCATTCTGCATTTCTCGAGTTTGTGAAGAAACATGCGACGCGACTGAATCACATGCCAAGCGCGTTTTACTCCGTCAACCTGGTGGCGCGTAAACCGGAAAAGCGGACGCCGCAGACCAACAGCTACGCGCGCAAGTTTTTAATGAACTCACAGTGGCGGCCAGACCGTTCTGCGGTTATCGCCGGGGCGCTGCTGTACCCACGCTATCGCTGGTATGATCGCATGATGATTCAACTCATTATGAAAATGTCGGGCGGCGAAACGGATACGCGCAAAGAAGTTATCTATACCGACTGGGAGCAAGTGGCGAGTTTTGCCCGCGAAATCGCTCAGTTAACCCCCGATTCGGTGGTTAAATAAACGCAAAGAATAAAAAATGCGCACTCGGAAAATTATTTTAAATTTCCCCTTGTCAGCCCGAAATAACTCCCTATAATGCGCCTCCACTGACACGGAACA
>NZ_JAOWCD010000102.1:100506-151648 GCF_030337175.1 Citrobacter sp. Ca225
TGGCGGAATTGGTAGACGCGCTAGCTTCAGGTGTTAGTGTCCTTACGGACGTGGGGGTTCAAGTCCCCCCCCTCGCACCAATTATCTTACCTTCCTCTCCAAAATTCATCCCTGATTCCAGTTCATCATCACCAGCATCATTCCGCCGATCAACACAACACATGATGGTAACAATACAAAGTGCCGCAAATGTTTGTGATAAAGCATAGCCGGTGTCAGCAGTAACCCGAATACAATAATGGTCTTCCATGCCCCGAGAGAAAGATCGGCAAACGCCAGCCCGGCAATCACGATCCCCGGCAGCAAGACTCCCCATCCACTGCCCAGCGCCCGTTGCAACATGGTTTCACCTCTCATACCGATAATGATAACCAATATCATATGATAAATTTTCTCATTTGTCAGTAATCCATAGACCACTTACATGAGCTTTACTTAAGTAATGATGACACGAATTATTTAAGGTGATAAATTGCACAGCGGTAAACATAGAGACACAATAATCTGAACTTAAGCGAGCATCTTCTCGCCCATTATTTGTGTGACCTGAACAGTGTAATTGTTAGATAAATAATGACGTTAAGATATGACTGCACAATCCTGGCAAACTCTGCGCACGAAAAAATACCAACTCTCTCTGCGACTCTTTTTGTTTCTCAACGCTGTTTCCGCGTTGTTTGCCGTAGCCTTTCCGATCTTTCCCAGTAAAACCATCTCCACACCAGGATCTCTCATCCTTGTGCTGAGCACTGCGTTACTGACATGGCATGTAAAGTATGCGAAGAAGCGGATTAATCTCCATGCTATCTCGCTACTCTTTGGTGGGTTATGGGCAGCGCACATTACGCTGAAATACCTGGCTCAGCAGAATCCTGACTATTCTTTTTTACTGGTTGCACTGCTAACGGTGTTATTTATTGGCTCAATTGCTTTTGCCAATAATATCATCGCTTTCACCCTTCATTCGCTGCCATCCTTATTCGTCTGTTTATGGCTAAACGGCCACGAACATGGCCTGCAGTTACTCTTTTTTATGGCCCTGCCCATGGCCGGTATCGCGATTCAGCATGTGATTCAAAAGCGCTATGACGACTTCGCCCAGCAACTGATGTTCAAACTGCTCGCCGAAAAAGAGACACTGACTGACCTGAGCATGCTTGACCCATTAACGGGCCTGTACAATCGGCGGGGACTCCAGCATAAGCTGAAAGCCGTGCTGGAACTCGACACGCATGAGCATTACGTTTTACTGATCGACATCGACCATTTCAAAGCCTACAACGATCACTATGGGCATATGATGGGCGATCAGGCGCTGATCCGCGTTTCTGCTGCGATCCGCAACGCTGTACGTTCACGTGATGTCGTCGCCCGGTTTGGGGGGGAAGAGTTTATGGTGTTACTGACGGCGATCGACCCACAAACCGCCCGCACGGTAGCGGAACGCATCCGACAGAATGTTTACGATCTCAAAATTCCCCATATGTTCAATGAAAGCGTCGCAACTCACGTCACGATCAGTATCGGTATTGCGCCTCTGGTGGGGAGCGATGTCGAAGGGGCCATTCTTCATGCCGATCAGGCGCTCTATAAAGCTAAGGATTTGGGTCGTAACCATATTTTAGTCAGTGACGATCCGGGTATCGCCTGACGCACGATGACGCATTCGTGCGCTGTTAAACGTCAGCTGACAAAGATCTTGCTATCGGTTATCGCTATCGTTAGGATTGGCAATCATTATCATTTAGATTGCTATCCAGACTATGGCCTATCGTTCCGCACCGATCATTGACGATGTCATCTGGCGAACGCATCTCCAGCCACCGATGCCCTCGCTGGCCGAAGCCGTACGCGCAACCATAGCCCAGACGCGTGAGCATCTGCTGGATTTTATCCGTCTGGATGAACCCGCACCACAAAGTGCGATGACGCTGGCACAATGGTGTCGCCCCAGCGAGCTTCAGTCTCTGCTGGCAATTTACTCCGATCATATTTATCGCAACCATCCCACGCAGTCGCGCGAAAATAAGCCGCTAATCTCGCTGTGGGCGCAGTGGTACATCGGTCTGATGGTACCTCCCCTCATGCTAGCCCTGCTCACGCAGGAAACAGCCATTGATGTCTCGCCCGAACATATCCACGTTGAGTTTCACGAAACCGGGCGTGCTGCGTGCTTCTGGATCGACGTACATCAGGATCAACTGGCGACAACGCAATCCCCGCAGGCACGCATGGAAACGCTGGTTAAGCAGGCGCTGACGCCGGTCATCCAGGCACTAGAGGCGACCGGAGAGATCAACGGCAAACTTATCTGGAGCAATACCGGCTATCTGATTAACTGGTATCTCACTGAAATGAAACCGCTGCTGGGTGAAACATTGTTGAATACGCTGCGCCAGACCTGCTTCTTTGAAAAGCAGTTGTCCTGTGGGGCTGACAACCCGCTCTGGCGCACAGTCGTCCCTCGTGAAGGCGTCTTGGTACGCAGAACATGCTGTCAGCGTTATCGTCTGCCGGACGTTCAGCAGTGTGGTGACTGTACGCTGAAGTAGTCAGGGAGCGTTCGCCCCCTGATGATAACTACGCAATCTGCTCGTTTTCCGCGTCTGAACGTTGTGCCTCTTCCGCCTCTTGTTCCAGCAGTTGCTTCTCGTACACTTTAAAGAACGGGAAGTAGATGACGGCTGAAACGATTGCCAGAAGCACCACCAGAATTGCAGCACGATAATCCCAGCCTAATGCCCACGCGGCTCCGACTGGCGCTGGCGCAGTCCATGGCACAACCGAAATTACACGACCAATCAGATCCAGTTTCATCGCCGCCCATGCCAGCACGGCGTTCACCATCGGCGCTAACAGGAAAGGAATAAAGAACACCGGATTCATAACAATTGGCGTACCGAAAATCACCGGCTCGTTAATGTTAAAGATACTGGGTACTACGCTCAGTCGGCCTATTGAGCGCAGATGTACGGAACGACTGCGCAGATAGCAAATCACCAGCCCCATCGTCGCACCCGACCCGCCAATCACGATGAAGAACGTCCAGAATGCCTCCATGAAAATATGCGGTAACGGTGCCCCCTGCGCCAGCGCAGTCTGGTTCATACCCAGGTTGGTCAGCCAGAACATTTGCAGCATCCCGGAGACGATCGCCGCACCATGAATACCGGCAAACCACAACAGATGGCCAATCAGTACCGCCAGTAAAATCGCTGGCAGAGAATCGGCAGCGGATACCAGCGGTTTGAAGATGGACATAATGGCTTGTGGGATGAGCATGTCGAACTGTGCCTGAATCAGCAGGCTGAGTGGGTATAATGTCAACACCACCACCAGCACCGGTATCAGCAGATCGAATGAGTTTTTGATCATCGGCGGGACCTGATCGGGTAAACGAATGCCGATGTTATGCGCTTTCAGAAAGCGCATCATTTCTACGCAGTAAAGCGCCACCAGAATCGCCGTAAAAATCCCCGTTCCGCCGAGGCTGTCCACCGGCAGAGTGCCTTTTGTTTTAGGCGCGGCGACCAGTAAGAACGCCATGATAGAGAGCATGGCGCACATGAACGGGTCCAACTGATATGACTTGACGTAATGTTTGCCCAGGTTATAGGCAATGGCGGCACAGATGTAGATCGACATGATCCCCATGGTCATATCAAAGGGGGTCAGGATCTGCCCTTCAAACTGCTTCGCCAGATCCAGCCAGGTCCGGGCAAAGCCCCAGGTGGTATCGGGTGAAAACGGAGGATAGGCAAATACCAACAAAAACGATCCGACAATCATAAATGGCATCGCAGAGATAAAGCCGTCACGGATAGCCATAACATGACGCTGTGAAGAAATGCGCCCGGCAATCGGGCTGACATAGTTTTCAACAAACCGGAAAATCACATTAAAGACTGCATGGTTGGTAGATTTCATAAGTGGCTCTTTTTATGTGATACAGAGGAAGTGACAGCTCCAGTATTAATCGCTCTTTCGAGGACTGCAACCGGTTACGGTAACCGGTTTCCGTGAATGTGAAGAGGATCGAAAAATCGCCTATGTTGCTGGTTTGTTACATTAAAATATTTACAGTACTGGAAGACTTATGCCAAATTACGCCAGCAGTTTTCTGAAGCGTTGAGGACTGTAGAAATGGTGTCAGGAGAATCAAATGAGTCTGCAATCGGTACGGCAATTTTTAGCCGAATATGCCCCGGATATTGAAATCATTGAATTAAATCAAAGCACCGCGACGGTTGAGCTGGCGGCAAAAGCGCATAACGTACAGCCCGGACAGATAGCGAAGACCCTTTCGTTGAAGGTTAAGGACGCCATCATCCTGGTCGTCGCCAAAGGCGATGCAAGACTGGACAATAAAAAACTCAAAAGCACTTTCGGTGCCAAAGCCCGTATGCTGAGCAGTGATGAAGTCGTCAACGCGACAGGACATCCCGTTGGCGGGGTTTGTCCTTTCGGGCTGGAAACCCCGTTGCCTGTTTATTGTGACGTCTCTTTACGATCGTTCACCGAAGTCCTTCCGGCCGCCGGTGCCACTCATAGCGCAGTGCGTATTACGCCAGAGCGCATGGCTGAGCTGACTTCCGCCACCTGGGTTGATGTGTGCCAGTAAACATCAACCCTTTGCTTTCGCGGCGATTAAAGCAGAATATCCGCCGCATGCAGTAAACTGGCGTCAGAATTGACGCCCAGTTTCGACATCACATTAAACTTGTGCGCCCGGATGGTTTTAATATTTCGCGCCAGTTCTGTCGCGATTTGCGGCATTGAATAACCGCAGGACATGAAGCGCAAAATCTCACGCTCTGTCGGGCTCAGCATACGACTCTGATTGAGATACCAGAGATTGCTGTTACTTTCGCTGATCCGCCGCGTACCGCCTAGCGCAGTAAATAACGCCTCCTGCAGCGCGGGGAGCGAAGCGGCTTTGCTCAGTACGCCATCCAACGGTAAGGGCGACAGTGCGCTGATTAAACGCGCTTCAACATCATCATCCGCGATCACCAGGCGACGCATGCCGGGATAATTTTCAGCCAGTTCGATCAGACTCATCAACCCCACCCGCCTGTCTTTTCTGATCGAGGAGAGAGAGAAAATAATGGCAGAAAAAGCAGTCGTACCCATCGCCTGTTGAAAATCATCCAGCGTCAAATAGAGGTGTAATTTATATTGGCTATCAAACGTTGCGTTAAATAAACTCTGAATACCAATACCACTCATAACACATTTTTCTATGAGTGCGACATTTCGCGTACAGTTTCTATTTTCCATTCTGCTGTCTCTCCATATACTGAAGGTAAATTCAGCTCCCTGGCTCCCTGAGAACTGTTAATCCATGCGTACATTTCCGCATTGCTGTGTATTGATAATCGGCGCATCGCGCTATTTTTTTGGGCGCTGATGGTTTTGTTACTTTTTTTAAGCAATGCCGCAATCTGATTAATCCCCCAACCTTTCCCCAGCAGGCGCAGTACTTTTCGCTCTGATAGCGTTAAAAGAATGGCGTGAGAACCAAATTCCAGAGGTTCTAATTCTGGGGGTGACAACAGCATTTTGCTGATTCGGTCAGGGCTGCTGTGTCCCGAGCGGATAGTACTTACCAGACTCTCAATCGGTTCGACATCAGACAGCAGCGTACTGGAGGGGCGCATCAACAATTCGACCGCCTGCGCGTAATACGCGCGCGACACCATGAAAACCCAGTGGATATCACGGTATTGAGAAAGAAGTGCGTAGAATCGCTCGCAAACAGCGCGCGGGTGATGGCAGTCACCGGTTAAATCCACGATCACCAATTCCGTCCGACGCAATTGTAGTGGTGTGAGTTCTTCTACGACACTACAGATGGTGAGTTCATACTCCGGGAAATGCAGTTGCATAACCCCGTGGAGTCCCGCTTGTATCACGGGAACTTTACTGATGACAATTCCGTTTTTGCAGCATCCTGGCAACATATATCCTCCATATTCATATGCTTTTATCTTTCTGTTATTAATGAATCGCATTTGAATTAACACATACAATTATGCAATACAAAAAACAAAACAATAGACAATATGAATTGTTTATCCCTGGTATTTTAACGTTAATTCCGTAAAATGCGGTTATACAACTATCACGGGGTATAATACAAGTCGATATTGTCGATAGATACGTCGCATTCCAGAACAGGATATTAAACATTCTTATTTTATATATGAATTTTTTATTTATCCAAATTTGGACAAGCTATTTATTCTTAATATATTCCCGGTATGCCTTCGGAGACAACGCGGCGTGTTTTTTAAAGAAGCGGGAAAAATAGGTAACATCGCTGAATCCCAGATAGTCGGAGATCTGGCTTACCGTCATGCTGGTATATTGCAGGCTACGTTTGGCTTCGAGCATCAACCGCTGATGCAAAACGCTTAATGCACTGCAATGATGAAATTCACGGCATAACTGATTCAGGTAATTTGTGGAAAGCCCGATTCGATGCGCGTATTCTGCAAGGGGAAGATGTTCGCGATAGTGGCTCTCAATCTGCCGGGCAAAAAGGCGTATTGCGCTACGCCGGCGCGCCAGGGTGTCATTCGGTGGCTGAACCGGCAGACGCTGCCGACGAAGCCAGACCAGCAGCGCGCTCAGCAATGAAAATAGCATCATTTCCCGCGCCTCGTTATCCGTCTGATACTCCCTCTGCAAGGCGGAAAACAACGTGCGGATGTGGCTGCGAGACTGAGCCACCGGCACGCACTGAGGGGTAGTGAGCAATGACAACGGCTGTGGGAACTGAGACTCCAGGCGGCCAATCAGCGGTAACGCCAGAGAAAGAACGTAACCTTGCGTTCCGGGGGAAAAGCGAAAACCGTGGACACAAAGCGCAGGGACGACCTGAATACAGGCATCACGCATCACCGTCGTCTGCCCCTCGATTTCAATCGTTGCCTCCCCCCGATGCAAGTAGAGCAACTGGACGATCTCCGCATGCTGATGCACCCGAATATGCCACTCATATAAACTGCTGCGCTGATGAATTGATTCGCAGTGCAGCAGGTCGGGAGTGGGCCATCCCTGGTGTTCACCATACAATTTAAAAACAGGGACAATGTCAGCCGGTGGCATCATTTTTCCTCATTACTCACCAATCTTTTCGTAAGGCAGTCCGACATAGTTCTCCGCGATTGTCGTCAGTCCCGCTTGCGAGCCCAGATAGTACTGACGGTCCGCCTCCTGCATCTTGCGATCAAAATCGCTCTTTCCCTGAAAATCATGCAGCAGATGGGTCATAAACCAGCTGAAACGCTCCCCCTTCCATACCCGGTTCAGGGCCAGTCGGGAATAGGTCGCCAGCAGGTCGTTACGCCCGTGCTGATAGTACTGCGTCAAAATACGCCATAAATAATTCACATCAGACGCGGCCAGATTCAGTCCCTTTGCACCGGTCGGCGGCACGATATGCGCCGCATCACCAACCAGAAAGAGCTTGCCATATTGCATCGGTTCCACCACGTAGCTACGTAATGGCGCGATACTCTTTTCAAGTGAGTGACCAGTCACTAACTTCATGGCCAGTTCATCAGGCAGACGCCGTTTCAGCTCGCCCCAGAAACGTTCATCGCTCCAGGAGTCCACCTGCTCGCTGAGCGGGACCTGCAAATAGTAGCGACTTCGTGTTAGTGAGCGCTGACTACAAAGTACAAATCCGCGCTCATGATGCGCATAAATCAACTCCGGATTGACTGGCGGCGTATCGGCCAGCAGCCCCAGCCAACCAAACGGCCAGATGCTTTCGTATTCGCGAATGACATCACGCGGAATACTTTGTCGGGAAACGCCGTGGAATCCATCACACCCGGCAATGAAGTCGCACTCAATGCGGCACTTCTCCCCTTCTTTCTCAAACGTGACAAAAGGACGGTCACTTTTAGCATCGTGAATGTCTACCTGCTGAACGCCATAAATCGTAGGCGCACCACAGTCGCTACGCGCTTGCATCAGGTCCCGTGTGACTTCCGTTTGTCCGTAGACCATCACGCTTTTGCCGCCGGTCAATTCACTCAGCGCGACGGGAATGCGTTTGCCATCAAAAATAAACTCAACGCCATGATGTACGAGACCTTCGCTGTCCATGCGCTGCGCCACACCAGCTTCCCGCAAAAGCGAAACCGTCCCACTCTCGAGGATCCCCGCCCGGATGCGCCCCAGCACATACTCCGGCGTCTGACGTTCAATGATGAGTGTGCGGATCCCCACCTTATGCAGTAGTTGTCCCAGTAGCAGGCCGGAAGGTCCTGCCCCAATAATTGCGACCTGAGTTTTCATCACATTCCTCATCTGCATCGTTGATTATTTGTTTAATCAATGTTGAATAAAAGTTTCAAATTGCATTTTTGATAAGCAGACACAGAAAAAGAAGGGCTAAATGCGGTTAAAAATTGCACTTTTCACCGATTTAGCAAAACTGTGGCGCAGTTCAAATTCCGGCCACCGTAGAGCGGGTTCTTTTTTCAACAGAAAGATTGATCTCAGCCGGAGCCAAAAAACGCGCACTTCGTGATACAAAGATGTCTTTCGTCATTCGACAGTACGTAACGCGTCTTTTCAGCCAGGGCGAGTCATGCAAGAAGAGCAGTCATTACAGCGAACGGTTACACGGTTATGCATTCAGTGTGGGCTTTTTTTACTGCAACACGGCGCGGAGAGCGCGTTGGTTGATGAACTCTCTACCCGACTTGGACTGGCATTGGGGATGGACAGCGTCGAAAGCGCTATCTCCTCCAATGCTATCGTTCTGACCACTATTAAAGATGGGCAATGCCTGACCTCCACGCGAAAAAACCAGGATCGCGGCATTAATATGCACGTGGTCACTGAGGTTCAGCACATTGTCATTCTCGCCGAACACAAGCTGCTGGATTACAAAGGCGTCGAGAAGCGTTTCAGCCAGGTCAGACCCCTGCGCTATCCGCGCTGGCTGGTCGCGTTGATGGTCGGCCTCTCCTGCGCCTGCTTCTGTAAGCTGAATAACGGCGGTTGGGACGGCGCGGTGATTACCTTTTTTGCCAGCATGGTGGCGATGTATATTCGTCAAATCCTGGCGCATCGCCATTTGCATCCACAGATCAACTTTTGCGTCACGGCTTTTGTCGCGACCACCATTTCCGGTCTGATGTTACACCTTCCCGCCTTTAGCCAGACGCCCACGGTGGCGATGGCCGCCAGCGTCCTGCTGCTGGTTCCCGGTTTTCCGCTGATCAACGCGGTGGCGGATATGTTTAAAGGACACATCAATACCGGCCTGGCGCGCTGGGCGATCGCCAGCTTGCTGACGCTCGCAACCTGCGTGGGCGTGGTCATGGCGCTGACACTTTGGGGGCTTCGCGGATGGGTATAATCGATTTCATTCTCGCGCTGATGCAGGACATGCTGCTTTCCGCGATCCCGGCACTGGGGTTTGCGATGGTCTTTAACGTCCCCCACCGCGCCCTGCCCTGGTGCGCGCTGCTCGGTGCGCTCGGTCACGGTTCGCGTATGGTGATGATGACCGCCGGGTTTAATATTGAATGGTCAACGTTTGTTGCCTCGCTGCTTGTCGGCAGCATCGGCATCCAATGGTCGCGCTGGTATCTGGCGCATCCCAAAGTGTTTACCGTTGCGGCGGTGATCCCGATGTTCCCCGGAATTTCAGCCTACACGGCAATGATCTCTGCGGTGAAAATCGGCCACTTCGGCTACAGCGAACCGTTGATGATTACGCTGCTGACCAATTTCCTGAAAGCCTCGTCGATTGTGGGCGCGCTTTCGATCGGACTCTCCGTGCCCGGCCTGTGGCTCTACCGAAAACGCCCACGCGTTTAATCGCCGCGGCAGGCGCATCCCTGCCGCTCCTCCTCATCGGTGTGTTACTATAGAAGCAGTGTCCCTTCTCGGTTGTAGTCGGTATTGAGAAACGTTATGTCATCCAGAATTTTGACCCCGGACGTCATTGGTATTGACGCCTTATTACACGATCACCAGACGGTGCTGGCGAAGTCTGAAGCTGGTGCGGTAGCGGTGTTTGCCAATAACGCTCCGGCCTTTTATGCGCTGACCCCCGCACGCCTGGCGCAACTGCTGGCGCTCGAAGAAAAGCTCGCCCGTCCTGGGAGCGATGTGACGCTGGATGCACAATTTTATGAAGAACCGCAACCGGTGCCGGTCGCCGTACCGCTGGGGAAATTCGCCATGTATCCCGCCTGGCAGCCGGATGCCGACTTTCAGCGTCAGGCCGCACTGTGGGGCGTGGCGTTAAGAGAGCCGGTCACCACCGAAGAGCTGGCCTCGTTCGTCGCCTACTGGCAAGCGGAAGGCAAAGTGTTTCATCACGTGCAGTGGCAACAAAAACTGGCGCGCAGCGTCCAGATCGGCCGCGCGAGCAACGGCGGCTTGCCGAAGCGTGATGTGAATACGGTCAACGAACCAGATAATCAAATTCCACCGGGCTTTAGAGGTTAACCATGAAAAACGTTGGCGATCTGATGAAACGTCTGCAAAAAATGATGCCCGCCCATATCGAACCGGCGTTTAAAACGGGTGAAGAGCTACTGGCATGGCAGAAAGAGCAAGGTGAAATTCGCGCCGCCGCACTGGCTCGCGAAAATCGGGCGATGAAAATGCAGCGCACTTTTAACCGTTCCGGCATCCGTCCGTTACATCAAAACTGCTCTTTCGATAACTATCATGTGGAATGCGAAGGCCAGATGAATGCGCTAAGCAAAGCGCGTCAGTACGTGGAAGAGTTCGACGGCAATATCGCCAGTTTTATCTTCTCAGGCAAACCGGGAACGGGGAAAAACCACCTCGCCGCGGCAATCTGCAACGAGCTGCTGCTGCGCGGAAAGTCGGTACTGATAATCACCGTGGCGGACATCATGTCGGCGATGAAAGAGACGTTCAGCAATCGCCAAACCAGTGAAGAGCAGTTGCTCAACGATTTGAGCAATGTTGATCTGCTGGTCATTGATGAGATCGGCGTGCAAACCGAATCGCGCTATGAAAAAGTGATCATCAACCAGATCGTCGATCGTCGTTCCTCTTCAAAACGCCCGACCGGCATGCTCACTAACAGTAACATGGAAGAAATGACCAAACTGCTGGGTGAACGCGTGATGGATCGCATGCGACTGGGCAATAGCCTGTGGGTGATCTTCAACTGGGACAGTTTTCGCAGTCGGGTAACCGGCAAAGAGTATTAAGACCATTCTTAGACTGAGCGGCGCTATACTCCGACCAGGGTTTATACACGAGTAATCACAATGAAAACGACAAAACGTTTGCTGTGCTGCGTAATCGCGGCCAGTGCCTGCTTCGCCGCCAATACTTTCGCCGCCTCCTGGCAAGACTCGCTCTCCAGCGCCGCCAGCGAACTGAGCAAGCAGAGTACCACCTCATCGCAAAGCGGCACCTCGCTCTCTTCCCTGACCAGCCTGCTGAACGGCGGCAACCAGGCGCTGAGTGCGAACAATATGAATAACGCCGCCGGGATTTTGCAATACTGCGCGAAGCAGAAGCTGGCGTCCGTTACCGATGCGGAAAATGTGAAAAATCAGGTACTGGATAAGCTTGGCCTCGGCGCTACCGAGCAAAAGCAGGACACCAACTATCTGGACGGCATTCAGGGTCTGCTCAATACCAAAGACGGTCAGCAGCTTAACCTGAACAATATCGGCAGCACGCCGCTCGCAGAAAAAGTGAAAACCAAAGCCTGCGACCTGGTACTCAAACAGGGTATGAACTTTATTTCCTGATCCCCGACGCCGCGTTTTGGTCGTTTTCCGCCAGTCGCGGCGCTTCTCCCCCCTTTTCGCCCTTCTTTCATGCTCATCCCAGGCATGGAGGGAAGTGACGGCGATCAAAAAAGCCTCTTTCTAAACCAATTCTGAATAACAAGGTAATTAAATGTCACTAGAATTGCAGCTAAGTGACAACCCCATTACATTGTACTTTCTGTAAACGCTAATCTGCCAGTCGAAGGCCTGGTTTAAAGCCTAATCACAAGGCTATTTGTGAGGATCGTCCGTTGTCTGAGTTACTCTCCATCGCGCTGTTTCTTGCCTCTGTATTGATTTATGCCTGCAAAGCGGGTCGCAACACCTGGTGGTTTATCGCTACCCTGACGGTGCTGGGACTTTTTGTGATTCTGAATATCACGCTCTTCGCCAGCGACTATTTCACCGGTGATGGAATTAACGATGCCGTACTCTACACGTTGACGAACAGTCTGACAGGGGCCGGTGTCGGCAAATACATTCTGCCGGGCATCGGCATTGCATTAGCGCTTGTGGTGGTCTTTGGCACGCTGGGCTGGGTGCTGCGTCGTCGTCGCCATCATCCCCACCATTTTGGTTACAGCCTGCTGGCACTGCTGTTGGCGCTGGGCTCCGTCGATGCCAGCCCGGCATTTCGTCAGATAAGCGAGCTGGTTAAATCTCAAACCCGCGAGGGCGATCCCGATTTCGCGGCCTACTATAAAGAACCGGCGAAAAGCATCCCCAATCCGAAACTGAATCTGGTGTACATCTACGGTGAAAGCCTGGAGCGTACCTATTTCGACAATGAGGCCTTCCCGGAACTCACCCCGGAACTCGGCGCGTTGAAAAACGAAGGCATGGATTTCAGCCATACCCAGCAGTTACCGGGTACAGACTACACCATCGCCGGAATGGTCGCTTCCCAGTGCGGCATTCCCCTGTTCGCGCCGTTTGAAGGCAACGCGTCAGCGTCAGTCTCCAGCTTCTTCCCGCAAAATATCTGCCTCGGGGATATCCTGAAAAACTCCGGCTATCAAAACCACTTTGTGCAAGGGGCAAACCTGCGTTTTGCCGGGAAAGACGTGTTCCTGAAGTCCCACGGCTTCGATTATCTGTATGGCGCCGAAGAGTTAAAAAGCGTCGTCGCCGATCCGAATTACCGCAATGACTGGGGCTTCTATGACGATACGGTACTGGATGAAGCGTGGAAGAAGTTCGAAGAGCTCTCCCGTTCCGGCCAGCGTTTTTCGTTGTTTACCCTGACCGTCGATACCCATCATCCGGACGGCTTTATCTCACGTGCCTGTCAGCGAAAACGCTATGATTTCGACGGTAAACCTAACCAGTCTTTTAGCGCCGTCAGCTGTAGCCAGGAAAATATCGCGGCATTTATCAATAAAATCAAAGCATCACCGTGGTTTAAAGATACGGTGATCGTGGTCTCTTCGGACCATCTGGCGATGAACAACAGCGCATGGAAATACCTGAACAAACAGGACCGCAACAATCTGTTTTTCGTGATTCGTGGCGACAAGCCTCAGCAGGAGACGCTGGCGGTCAAACGTAACACCATGGATAACGGCGCCACGGTGCTGGATATTCTCGGCGGCGATAACTTTATTGGCCTGGGGCGTAGTAGCCTGTCAGGTCAGTCGATGTCGGAAGTGTTCCTCAACAGCAAAGAAAAGATCCTCGCCATGAAGCCGGACATCATTCGCCTGTGGAACTTCCCGAAAGAGATGAAAGATTTCACCGTCGACCGGGATAAAAATATGATCGCCTTCTCCGGCAGCCATTTCCGTCTGCCGCTGCTGCTGCGGGTGTCGGATAAGCGCGTCGAGCCACTGCCGGAAAGTGAATACTCCGCTCCGCTGCGCTACCAGCTTGCCGACTTTGCCCCACGCGATAACTTCGTCTGGGTCGATCGCTGCTACAAGATGGGCCAGTTGTGGTCACCGGAACTGGCGCTCTCAACCGACTGGTGTGTCTCGCAGGGGCAGCTTGGCGGCGAGCAAATCGTCCAGCATGTTGATAAAGCGCAGTGGAAAGGTAGGACGGCCTTTAAAGACACAATGATCGACATGGAACGCTATAAAGGCAACGTCGATACCCTGAAAATTGTCGACAACGACATCCGCTATAAAGCCGACAGCTTTATCTTCAACGTGGCAGGCGCGCCGGAAGAGGTGAAGCAGTTCAGCGGGATTTCTCGTCCGGAATCCTGGGGACGCTGGTCTAACGCGCAACTGGCAGAAGAAGTGAAGATCGAGTACAAACAGCCGCTGCCGAAAAAATTCGATCTGGTGATCACCGCGAAAGCCTTCGGCGACAATGCGAATCGCCCCATTCCGGTGCGCGTAGGCAAGGAAGAGCAGACGCTGGTGCTAGGTCACGATGTCACCACCACCACGCTGCATTTCGACAACCCGACAGAGGCCGATACGCTGGTGATTGTCCCGCCCGATCCGGTCCCGACCAACGAAGGCAACATCCTCGGTCACTCACCGCGTAAGCTGGGGATCGGAATGGTTGAAATCAAAGTGGTCAGCGCTCAGGGCTGACCACCGACAATAAAAAAAACAGCGCCCAACACCACTCCGGGCGCTGCATGGCAATCGTCAGAACGTAATCACTCCTTTGATCAACGCCCGGTTGTTAATCACATCCTGTTCGAAGATCTCCGCAAGCTGGCTGAACGGATAGCGATGCGTAAGCATCATTTCAGCGCTCAGTTTGCCTTCTGCCATCAGTCGTCCCACTTTCGCAAAATCCTCCGGCGTGGCGTTACGACTGCCCATCATGGTGGTCTCTTTCTTGTGAAATTCCGGGTCAGAGAACTGCAAGTCGCCTTTAAACAGCCCGACAAAAACGATGGTGCCGCCGTGGCGGATCAAGTTAACGCTATTGTTCATGGCATGCGGGTTCCCCGTCGCATCGAGCACTTTCTGCGCCAGTGAACCGCCAAACAGCGCGCGCAGTTGAGCCTCAAAATCTGCCGCAGAGGGATCCACTACCGGCAGGTCAAGACGAGAAGCAACGTGTTCGCGACGTGCAGCGCTGGTATCGGCCACCACCACCTGCGCCCCTTCTGCTTTGGCAATGGCCGCCGCGCCGATCCCAATCGGTCCGGCTCCAACGACCAATACCTGCTCACCGGGGGCGATAGCGGCACGGCGTATCGCATGCGCGCTAATCGCGTAAGGCTCGATCAACGCCGCAGCCTGAGGATCAATCCTCTCCGCCAACAGCAGATTGGTCGCCGGCACGCTGAGATACTCGCTAAACCCCCCGTCCTGATGCACGCCGATCACCGAGATCTTCTCGCAGCAGTTCGTTCGTCCTCCCAGGCACGCCGGACACTGCTGACAGGCGACATACGGGATCACCGCTACCTGTTGACCCACTTTAAACTGCGTCACCTTCTCGCCGAGCGTCACAATATCCCCACATATTTCATGGCCTAACACGCGCGGATAACTAAAAAAAGGTTGATTACCTCCCCAGGCATGAATATCGGTTCCGCAAATACCGACAGACTTAATTTTAATTAGCGCTTCCTGTTTATCCGGAATTGGAATTGCGCGTTTCTCATGAATTAATTTTTTGGGTTCCTGGCAAATCAACATATTCATTGTGGACATCGTTATGCGCTCCTGTTTCTTTGTTGCTTCAGATATTGATGAAAATAGAAATAGCCGCGTAACGAGAAAGCTAATTTGTGAAACTCTGCGCATTAAAATGTTTTAAATCGGGTTTTAATGCAGTCAAAAGGAGATCCCGATGAGCCGTTCGCAAAATTTACGTCACAATGTTATTAACCAGGTGATCGATGATATGGCTCGCGGCCACCTTCCTTCACCGTTGCCGTCGCAAAGCGCCTTAGCTGAGATGTACAACATCAGCCGTACCACCGTGCGCCACATGCTGAACCACCTCAGCGAGTGCGGCGTGCTGACTCTGGTCGGCAACGACCACGTCATTACCCGAAGCCCCGAACATGATGATGGTTTTGCCTGTACCACCGCCTCCATGGCCGAGCAGAACCGTATTTTTGAGCAGGCGTTTTATACGATGATTAACCAACGCCAGCTTCGCGCTGGCGAGACGTTCTCTGAACTTCAACTGGCCAGAGCGGCTGGGGTCAGCCCGGTGGTGGTACGAGAATACCTTTTAAAATTTGGACGTTACGATCTCATCCAGAGCGAGAAACGCGGCCAATGGAGCATGAAAAAGTTCGATCAGTCCTATGCAGAACAGCTTTTTGAGCTGCGTGAGATGCTGGAAACCCATGCGCTACAGCATTTTCTCAATCTGCCGGATGACGATCCGCGCTGGCTGCAGGCCAAAATGCTGTTGGAACGCCACCGTACGCTGCGCGACAGCGTCGGCAGCGACTTCCGTATGTTCTCCCTGCTGGACCGTGATTTTCACGCACTGCTGCTCTCCGCTGCCGATAATATATTTTTCAATCAATCACTTGAGATTATTTCAGTAATCTTCCATTTCCATTACCAGTGGGATGAGCGCGATCTTAAACAACGCAATATCATCGCCATTGATGAGCACATGACCATCCTCAGCGCGCTGATTTGCCGCAGCGATCTCGATGCGCTTCTTGCACTGCGTAACCACCTGAATACGGCGAAGCAATCGATGATTCGCTCTATTCGACAAGAAAACGAGTAAATTAAAAACACATTAAAAACAACAAACCTTTAGCAAGAGCACGATTTCATACAACGCATACAGCACCATGATGACTTTCTGCTTACTTTCTGATTAGGCAGGATTCACTCTGAATTTTTTCGCCAGTAAAAAAGTTGGTTTTATTCGTTGACCCCTGGGAGCAAGTAGAAAATGAACAAGATAATAGCCGTGCTGATTACTGTTTGTACTTTTTTTCTGCCATTCACCATTCAGGCTAAACCGCTTTCTATTAAAGTCGCATATGAGAATAATCCAGGCGAGCCATTAGATGTGGTGATGCGCTACTGGGCTGACATTCTGAATAAAAAAAGTAATGGAGAAATAACCCTGGTTCTCTATCCCAGCTCACAGCTAGGGTCAAAACAAGATGTGACTGAACAAGCCATGATGGGAATGAACGTCATCACGCTCACCGACGTGGCTTTCCTTGCCGATTATGAACCTGATTTAGGTATTTTGTTTGGACCTTATCTGACTGACGATCCGCAAAAACTCTTCAAAATCTATGAGAGCGACTGGTTCCGTCAAAAAAATGAAGACCTGAAGAAAAAAGGGATTCATGTGGTGATGAACAATTATCTGTACGGCACCCGTCAGATTATTTCTAAAAAACCGATTCGCAAAGTGGAAGATCTGGCGGGGATGAAAATCCGCGTACCAAATAATGTCATGCAAATTAAAGCCATTCAGGCAATGGGCGCCACGCCAACCCCTATGCCGCTGGGTGAAGTTTACCCTGCACTGACTCAGGGCGTTATTGATGGCGTTGAAAACCCGATTTCTGTTCTGCAAGGACAAAAACTGTTTGAGCAGGCGAAATATCTGTCGATGGTCAATTACCTGACCAACACCTCGGTATGGATTGGTGGCGAAGCCTTTTTCAGTACGCTCTCTCCTGAGCAGCTGGAATTGATTCACTCAACGGGTTATGAAGCGGGTCTCTATAGCCAAAAATTAACGATTGAACGCGACGCCGAAATGCTGAAGGCCATGGAAGCGGAAGGCGTCGAAGTAATTTACCCGGATACTGAAGCATTCCGCCAGAAAGCTCGCGACGTGTACACGCAATTCCCGGAGTGGACGCCGGGTTTGTATGAAACCATTCAACAGCAACTGCAATAAATACAGGCCCAGATCGCCCTAAACCTTTTTCTCTCAAGGCCAGGGCGACTCTCTGAAGGAGGATTAATGCGTTTCTTTGGCAAGCTTGTAGAACTGAGCGCAGCACTGGCACTGTTTATCCTGGTGATAATGACCATTGCCGCCGTATTCATGCGCTATTTTGTCGGACAGCCCATTCAATGGACCGAGGAAATGTCCGGACTGCTGATGATTTGGGTAGTGATGTTGGGGGGCGTGGTGGCTGAGCGCGACCGGGCGCATCTGACGATTCCTTTTGTCGTCGATATGCTCCCGCATAAAATCAAACGCATTATTGCCTCGCTGGTTGCCGTGCTGTCCATCGGATTGCTGGTTTATATGGCCTGGCTGGGTTATCGACTGGCGGAAATGGCGCAGTACAAGGTCACGCAAATCTTAAAAGTGTCCTGGTTCTGGATTGATGTCGCCGTTCCGGTCGGTACCCTGGCAACGGCAGCGTACACGCTCTACTGGTTAATTAATGACATTAAACAGGCCGATGTCGGTGAGGAAAAACAATGAGCTGGTTATTAATTATTCCACTAATGATCGTGTGCTTATTTCTGAATATTCGTGTTTATCTGGCAATGTTTATCGGCATTATTGCCTATTTCCTCTTCTTTTCCACGGTTCCGATTGAAATTGCGGTTCAGCGGTTGATTGCGCCAACCCAAAGCCCATCCCTGCTGGCAATACCCTTCTTTATCTTGTTGGGTACGCTGATGAGTTATACCGGTATTGCAGAACGTATCCTGCAGGTGGCGAATATTCTGGTCGGTAAAATGCGGGGCGGACTCGGTGTCGCTAATATTCTGGTCAGTACCATGATGGGAGGGGTCAGCGCCTCAAACCTGGCCGACGCTGCGATGCTGTCACGCATGATGGTCCCCGAGATGGAGCGTAAAGGCTACAACCGCGCCTTTGCAGCGGCGATCACCGCCGGGGGATCGCTTGTCACCCCGATTATCCCACCGGGAATTGCCCTGATTATTTATGGGCTGGTGGCAGACGTCTCCATCGGAAAAATGTTCATGGCTGGTCTGATTCCGGGTCTGCTCTGTGCGGTGTTGTTAATGTTTACGGTTTATCTGGTTGCCCGTAAAACCAACGCTAAGCCCTCACGCGACACCTGGCCTACCGGTAAGGAAGCGCTCTTCTCGCTTGGGCAGGCATGGCCCGCTCTGTTTTTGATTTTTGCCGTCGTCGGGGGGATTCGCGCCAACATCTTCACCCCAACAGAAGCCGGTGCGGCAGCGGTGCTCATCGTGTTGATTATCGGTTTCTTCATTTATCGTCAAATGACTCTCGGCCATGTCGTGAAAGCGCTGGGAGAAACGGCACGGGCAACGGCATCGGTCATGTTAGTCATCATGGCAAGTGCCGCGCTCGGTTGGATCTTCTCAATGGAACATGCTGGCGTCGCGGTGGCGAACTTTGTCACGACGCTGACAGAAAACAAATACATATTCCTGTTAATTATCAATATTCTTTTGCTAACACTGGGGATGTTTCTTGAAGGGAATGCCATTCTGCTGATTCTGGTTCCCTTGCTTAAACCTGTCGTGGCGCATTTTGGAATCGACCCGGTACACTTCGGTATCATCATGATTTTCAACCTTTCTATTGGCGCCTTCACGCCGCCGGTTGGCACCGTCATGTTACTGGTCTGCAATATTACGCAGGTTTCTGTCGGACAGTTTTTCCGCCAGTCTCTACCGTTACTGGGTACCTTGTTACTCATGCTGATGTTGGTGACCTACATACCGGCTATTTCGTTATTTCTCGTCTAACCTGTTAACCCCAAAGTGTCCCCGCTCGCGGGGACTTTTCCCTGTGACCGGACAGCGCGTTATACTGCCCTCATTGTCACCTTATTCCCGGTATCGTTATGGACATTACGGTTCGCCCCACTACACTGGCAGACGCTGCCGTTCTGCCTGCGATTGAACGCTCAGCAGGACAGCGTTTTTTAACGGTGCCAGCGCTGGCATGGATCGCGGACGATCACATTGTTAGTGCGGAACTGCACCGTGAATATGCCGCTAAAGGATTGAGCTGGCTGGCGCTGGTTGACGATCGGCCCGTTGGATTTCTGCTGGGCGAAGCGATGGAGACGTCGCTGTATATTGCCGAATTTTCGCTGCATCTGGCGTGGCAAGGTAAAGGCATTGGCCGCCAGTTAATCAACACCGTCGCGCAATGGGCATGCGAGCAGGGCTTTACCTCCCTGACGCTCACCACGTTTCGCCATGTCGCCTGGAACGCACCGCTGTATCAACATCTGGGATTTGAAATACTGGAAGAGAACGCGTTGCCGGCGGCATTACGCCAGAAGCGAGAGGAAGAAACGGCGCATGGCATCCCGTTTGAATCGCGTTGTGCCATGCGCCTGATGCTTAATTAAAACGTTTCCCAGTTATCCCCGGTTTCCGCTACAGCGGCTTTACGCGGTTGAACCGTTGTGGAAACGGACTTCACGCTGGCAACGTCACGCGCACGCTGCTGTTCCTGCTGGATACGAAACACGGCGACGGCCTGCGTCAGACGGCTGGCCTGCTCTTCCAGCGCCGCAGCGGCGGCGGCTGACTCTTCCACCAGCGAGGCGTTCTGCTGAGTTACGCGATCCATTTCCGCCACGGCCAGACCGACCTGGTCAATCCCACGGCTTTGCTCATCGGAAGCCGACGCGATTTCGCCCATGATGTCGGTCACGCGGGTTACCGCATTCACAATTTCATCCATGGTTTCACCGGCGCTTTCTACCAGCGTAGAACCGACGTCAACACGACTCACGGAGTCTTCAATCAGGCTCTTGATCTCGCGCGCTGCCTGCGCACTGCGCTGCGCGAGGTTACGTACTTCACCGGCAACCACCGCAAAGCCGCGTCCCTGTTCACCTGCACGTGCCGCTTCGACCGCTGCGTTCAGCGCCAGAATGTTGGTCTGGAAGGCAATGCCGTCGATCACGCTGATAATGTCAGCAATTTTCTGTGAACTGGAGGCGATATCGCGCATGGTTTGCACCACGTTATCCACCACTTTTCCGCCTTTTTGCGCCGTTTCGGACGCGCTCAGCGCAAGATGGCTGGCCTGACGGGCGTTTTCGGCGTTCTGCTTAACGGTCGCCGTCAACTCTTCCATGCTCGCCGCCGTCTCTTCCAGAGAGGCCGCCTGCTGCTCGGTACGGGAAGAGAGATCGTTGTTACCCATCGCGATTTCGCTGGCGCCGCTGTAAATGGCGTTCGCGCCGTTACGCACATCGCCCACGGTACGCACCAGTTCACCCTGCATGTGGCGCAGGCTTTCCGCCAGTTGGCCCATTTCATTGGTGCCTTCTACATCAATCCGCTTCACCAGATCGCCGCTGGCAATGTGACGAATGCTCGCGATCAGGCGGTTCATTGGCGCGATCAGCGACAGTTTGATGCCAAACCAGACGGCAATAATGACCACCAGCACCGCCAACAACACGCTGCCCAGAACCCACATCGCCTGGCTGTAAGAGCTGTTGTTGTCCTCTACCGCCAGGTCATACAGACGGTCGTTCTGTTGCAAGTAGTTCACATACTGCTTCTCAAAACCATCCTGATACCCCTGGGTTGGCTGATCGAAAAACTCGTTGATTTTCCCGGCCCCCAGCAACTGGATCAGTTCGGCTAACGCGTTGTGATAGATATCGTAATTGCGTTTAATTTCCGCCGATGCCGCTTCACTTTGACGTGGGTCACGCGGTAACGCTTCATAGTCCGCCCAGTTTTTCTCCGCCTGTTTCAAAGAGGCGCTGGCAATCTGCATCAGCTCCGCAACGGTCGCGCCGCTGCCGATATTGTTCTGATCCATCATGTAGCGGATACCCGCACGGTTAAGGGTGTTACGCGTTTGCAGCAGAGCCACCCAACTGCCGTTCAGCGTAGACTGCTGCTGGCGAATAGTTTGCAGAACGGTGAAATTCTCTTTGTCATTTTTCAATGCGTTAAAGAACAAACCGCCCGAAGTGAGTTGTAAAAGGCCAAATAAAGCCAGAACCAGCAATAAGCTGGTCACAATCTTGATACGTTTTAACATGTTTTCTCTTTCCGCTAGACAGATACTCTGGTTGTCGGCCTGGAACGAGAAAACTTTATGCAATCGCGAGGGGTATCACAGGAAATTTGTTCAATTAACTGGCAAAAAATGCGATTACCCTCTACCCGAACGGGAATCAGGCGAGGATGCCTCGCCCGTTCTGCCTTATCTCAGTGCGGAAATGTCCTCAAACAGGGAACGGGTAATCGTCACCCCTTCCAGCAACGATTTCTCACGCGAACTGAAGCGTCTTTCTCCTGGTAAGCGTGCGCCTTGCTCTTGCATTGCGGCAAACAGGGTTTCGGCGCGATCCATATGATGATGCGCCTCATCCCCGAGGAACCGGGACGGGTCAAGTGCCAGAATCAGCTCGCCGCCGTATGGCAGACCGCCTGCCCCCTCATCCCAGGCCAGCGATTCCGCACTGGTCATATCACCGATGAGCGGCCCTGCCAGCAGTTCAACCATTGCCGCAAACGCCGAGCCCTTGTGTCCGCCAAAGGTCAGCATCGCGCCATTTAATACCGCCTGCGGATCGGTTGACGGTCGCCCTTCGCTGTCGATACCCCACCCTTCCGGAATCGCTTTTCCAGCTCGCAGATGCAACTGGATCTCGCCGCGCGCCGCCGCGCTGGTCGCCATATCAAAAATGTAAGGCGGTTTGCCTTTGCGCGGCCAGCCAAACGCGATGGGATTAGTGCCAAACAGCGGACGCGTACCGCCTGACGGTGCGACCCAGGCGTGACTTGGCGTACAGGCGTAGCCCACCAGTCCGGCGTCCGTCAGAGGTTCAATATCTGCAAATAATGCGGAAAAGTGAACGCAGCGGTTGATCGCCAGCGCCGCAATTCCGCATGCGCTGGCTTTACTGATGAGCAACGGCAGCGCCTGTTCATAGGCCACCAGCGAGAACGCGCCGCCAGCATCTGCTTTGACGATAGCGGGCGCCTGATCGAAAATCTGCGGACGGGCATCAGCGGAGACTTTTCCTTTACGCAGGGTCTCGACGATCCCCAGCACGCGCCATAACCCGTGAGACGCGCAGCCGTCGCGCTCGCCCGCCGTCACATTGCGTGCGATAGCATCCGCATGCTCCGCGCTAAAGCCGTTGCTGCTCAGCACCTCACGCGCCAGCGTGTAAGCCTCAGATAAAGTGAGGTTTACTGTTTCCATGTTGTTCTCCTTATGATGTTGTCGGCAATAAGCGTAGTCGGTATTCACCCTTCGTTGGCGGATTTTTCTTTGTGATCTCAGTCACATAATATTCGCTGGCCAGCGATCCTCTTTACCGCTTACTGACACTTCTGACCGCTTAACTCACCATTTGACCGCTCACTTATTTACCTTACTTTACACGCGCGACTCTCTGGCAAGATCGTCACCAACATAGCAGTCAAATTACCTCTTCAAACGCAACCCAAACCAAACGGCTTCGGCCAATTATTCATCTTATAAAACCAGGTTTTACTATGGATACGAAAAAGATATTCAAGCACATACCCTGGGTGATCCTCGGGATCATCGGGGCATTCTGCCTCTCGGTTGTCGCCTTACGCCGGGGTGAACACGTCAGCGCCCTGTGGATCGTGGTCGCTTCCGTGTCGGTATATCTGGTGGCTTACCGCTACTACAGCCTGTACATCGCCCAGAAGGTGATGAAGCTCGACCCTACACGTTCGACACCTGCGGTCATCAATAACGATGGCCTGAACTACGTTCCGACCAACCGCTATGTCCTGTTCGGACACCACTTTGCCGCAATCGCGGGCGCTGGTCCGCTGGTCGGTCCGGTTCTGGCAGCGCAGATGGGTTACCTGCCTGGTACCCTGTGGCTGTTGGCGGGTGTGGTGCTGGCGGGTGCGGTCCAGGACTTCATGGTGCTGTTTATCTCTTCTCGCCGTAACGGCGCGTCGCTTGGCGAGATGATTAAAGAAGAGATGGGCTCCGTGCCGGGGACCATTGCCCTGTTTGGCTGCTTCTTAATTATGATCATCATCCTCGCGGTACTGGCGCTGATCGTCGTAAAAGCGCTGGCCGAAAGCCCGTGGGGGGTCTTCACCGTTTGCTCCACCGTACCTATCGCGCTGTTCATGGGGATCTACATGCGCTTCCTGCGTCCGGGGCGTGTGGGTGAAGTGTCGGTGATTGGTATTGTTCTGCTGGTTGCGTCTATTTACTTCGGCGGCGTGATTGCTCACGACCCGTACTGGGGCCCGGCGCTGACCTTTAAAGACACCACCATTACCTTTGCACTGATCGGCTATGCGTTCGTTTCTGCACTGCTGCCAGTATGGCTGATCCTCGCTCCACGCGACTATCTGGCCACCTTCCTGAAAATCGGCGTGATCGTCGGCCTGGCGCTGGGTATCGTGATCCTCAACCCAGAGCTGAAAATGCCGGCCATGACCCAGTACATCGATGGTACCGGTCCGCTGTGGAAAGGTGCGCTGTTCCCGTTCCTGTTCATTACCATCGCCTGTGGTGCGGTCTCTGGCTTCCACGCCCTGATCTCTTCCGGTACCACGCCGAAACTGCTGGCCTGTGAAACAGACGCCCGCTTCATCGGTTACGGCGCGATGCTGATGGAATCCTTCGTGGCGATCATGGCGCTGGTTGCGGCGTCCATTATCGAACCGGGTCTCTACTTTGCGATGAACACCCCACCGGCAGGCCTGGGCATTACCATGCCGAACCTGCATGAAATGGGGGGTGAGAACGCGCCGCTGATTATGGCACAGTTGAAAGACGTGACCGCGCATGCGGCGGCAACCGTCAGTTCCTGGGGCTTCGTGATTTCGCCAGAGCAGATCCTGCAAACGGCGAAAGACATCGGCGAACCGTCCGTTCTGAACCGTGCTGGTGGTGCACCGACGCTGGCGGTAGGTATCGCGCACGTGTTCCACAAAGTGTTGCCGATGGCGGACATGGGCTTCTGGTACCACTTCGGTATTCTGTTTGAAGCGCTGTTCATCCTGACCGCGCTGGATGCCGGTACCCGTTCTGGTCGCTTTATGTTGCAAGACCTGCTGGGCAACTTCGTGCCGTTCCTGAAGAAAACCGACTCTCTGGTTGCCGGTATCATCGGTACGGCGGGTTGCGTAGGCCTGTGGGGTTACCTGCTGTATCAGGGCGTGGTCGATCCGCTGGGCGGCGTGAAGAGCCTGTGGCCTCTGTTCGGTATCTCTAACCAGATGCTGGCAGCCGTGGCGCTGGTTCTGGGTACCGTGGTACTGATTAAAATGCAGCGCACCAAATACATCTGGGTGACCGTTATCCCGGCAGTATGGCTGCTGATCTGCACCACCTGGGCGCTGGGCCTGAAACTGTTCAGCTCCAACCCGCAGATGGAAGGCTTCTTCTACATGGCTAACCAGTACAAAGAGAAGATTGCCAACGGCGGCGAACTGACCGCACAACAGATTGCTAACATGAATCACATCGTTGTGAACAACTACACCAACGCCGGCCTGAGTATTCTGTTCCTGGTGGTGGTGTACAGCATCATCTTCTATGGTTTCAAAACCTGGATGAATGTGCGCAACGTCGACAAGCGTACCGATAAAGAAACACCGTACGTTCCGATTCCTGAAGGCGGCGTGAAGACCTCTTCACATCACTAAGCTGATGCCGGGTAACGCTTCGCGTACCCGGCCTACAAAATGCTTTAAGCGTAGGCCGGATAAGGCGAAAGCCGTCATCCGGCTTTAATCATTCACGAGGCGGCACAATGTTTGGTAACTTAGGTCAGGCAAAAAAATATCTCGGCCAGGCGGCAAAGATGTTGATTGGTATTCCAGACTACGACAACTATGTCGAGCATATGCAAACCAACCATCCGGACAAGCCGTACATGAGCTATGAAGAATTCTTCCGCGAGCGCCAGCAGGCGCGCTACGGCGGCGACGGTAAAGGCGGCATGCGCTGCTGTTAGAAGGAGAAGTGAATGACCCCGATTGCAGTCACCCTACTCACCGGTTTTCTTGGCGCAGGTAAAACCACCCTGCTACGCCACATCCTCAACGAAGAACACGGCTACAAGATTGCCGTTATCGAAAACGAATTCGGCGAAGTGTCCGTGGACGATCAGCTAATTGGCGATCGCGCCACGCAGATCAAAACCCTGACCAACGGCTGTATTTGCTGTACACGCTCCAACGAGCTGGAAGACGCGCTGTTAGACCTGCTCGATAACCTCGATAAGGGCGCCATCAATTTTGATCGTCTGGTGATCGAGTGCACCGGCATGGCCGACCCCGGCCCGATTATTCAAACCTTTTTCTCCCACGACGTGATTTGTCAGCGCTATCTGCTGGACGGCGTGATTGCGCTGGTTGATTCGGTCCATGCCGATGAGCAAATGAACCAGTTCACCATCGCCCAGTCGCAGGTCGGCTATGCCGATCGCATTCTGCTGACTAAAACCGACGTCGCTGGCGAAAGTGAAAAGCTTCGCGAACGTCTGGAGCGCATCAACGCCCGCGCCCCGGTGTATACCGTTACGCACGGCGATATCGATCTTTCTCTGCTATTCGACACCAACGGTTTTATGCTGGAAGAGAACGTCGTCAGCACCAAACCGCGCTTCCACTTTATCGCCGACAAGCAGAACGATATCTCTTCCATTGTGGTGGAACTGGATTACCCTGTGGATATCGGCGACGTCTCCCGCGTGATGGAAAACCTGCTGCTGGAATCCGCCGAAAAACTGCTGCGTTACAAAGGTATGCTGTGGATTGAAGGCGAACCGAACCGTCTGCTGTTCCAGGGCGTACAGCGACTCTATAGCGCCGACTGGGACCGCCCGTGGGGCGACGAACAACCGCACAGCACGCTGGTGTTTATCGGCATTCAGTTGCCGGAAGACGACATCAGAGCCGCCTTTGCGGGGCTGAAGAAGTCGTGATTCCCGTGCCCGATGGCGCTACGCTTATCGGGCGCCCTACCCCGTAGGCCGGATAAGGCAAAGCCGCCATCCGGCATTGGCTCGATAACCCCCTTATCCCTCCACCACAAACCGCATCGCCGCAAAGCAGTTCAGTATTCGGTGGACCAGAAAGACCATCGTCAGCGTTGCCAGCAGCGCGACGGTGACTGAGGTGATGCGATACAGGTCGCTGAACACTAAATCGCTGTTCGGGTGCAGGTTCTGGCCGAACATAATACCGATTGTGGTGATGCTGGCGAACCCCACGCCTGCACCCACTTTTTCCATGACGTGCAGACGGGCGCTAAAAGCCAATCCAAGACCGATCAGCGGCATCATTAACAGCATGTGATTACTGAAATCATAAATCAGTAACTGCACCACCAGAATATAGAGACAGGCCAGTACCACACCGACGACGCGCCAGAGGGAACTCAGGACCGCGCCGCGATAGTGCATCGGAAAGAGGATCAAAATCCCCGCCATCAGCGCTGACAGCGAATCGCTCAGATCGCAAATCTGGAAGATCACAAAGATCATCGTCGCCACGGTGCCGGAAAGCAGCGATTCGTGGCGAATGCGGGCGTCGTCTTTCTCAATGCGCGGCGGCGAGTTACGCGGTTCCACATCGGGGATCAAATAGTGCAGCAGCGCACTCAGCGCTACCGCCATCACGCAGGCTTCCATGTTGGAAAACATCAGCGTGTGCCAGTCTGTGGTGGGATAGCTCATAAAATTGAGCATCGTACTCTGGCAGACCACACCCATTGACCCCAGCAGAAACAGCGGCCCCTTGCTCATAAAGCGAAAGCGCATCACGTAAAGGCCAAACACCACCAGCGTCATGATCACTGGCCACTGCGAGAGATAACCGACAATCAATACCATTTCGACGCAGTTCACCGCCGCACTGAACACAAACTGCCGCGCTACGTGGCGGTTAAACACCGGTACCAGCGACATCAGCATCAACGGATAGACCACGAAGAAAACGCCGTACTGGACGTTGTAAAAGGTCGAAATACTTAGCGCGATCGTCCCGGCAACGGCTATCCGTAGAGTCTGGCGAAAGTCGTTGGCTGTATAGACGATGTTGTCATGTGGCGTGAATACGCGCGCCAGGGTGTTAATAGACATAATGCAGCCAACTGACCAGGCGGATTTGCGCGCCAGCAAAAGTACGGGCAAAGGGGCCTTCGCTGTTATACAACTGCACCGTGGCGCGGGCACCGGTCGGTAACGGTTTGTCCAGTGGTTCACTCAGCGTCACGTGAATACGCATCCGCTGCGCATCGCGCACCCAACGGGTGGATTGCTCTGGCTGCGACAGTTGACCGTTGACCTCTTCCTGTCCGGCGAGGATCCCCGCATCGCTGCTGGTCACACGCGCACGGAACACTTTACCCGGCATGGCATCAAACACCACGGCGGCATCGGTATTGACGCGGGTATGGCGCAGGCTCTTCTCGCGGAAATCGGCCACGATATCCGTCTGATTACTGACCAGCGCCAGCAGTGGCGTGGCGGCGGTAGCGTAAAGCCCGGCGTTAAGCTGGAGATTACTCACCGTTCCGTCCGTCTCTGCGCGCACTTTTGTCCATGCCAGATTCAACTGCGCCTCTTCCAGCGCGTTGCGATACTTTTGCAGCGTCACGTTATGGCTGTCTTCGCGCTCGCCGCGTTGGATCAGCAGATTCTGGATGTTGGCATGCAGCGCGGTTACCGACTGTTCGCTGGTCTGCCAGGTCGTCCGCACCCTGTCGAGATCCGCCTGCGAGACGTTTTGCATCGCGCTTAGCCGCTGATAACGATCGAACGTCAGTTTGTCATTACGCGCCGTATATTCAGCAGTACGCAGGTTGGCGCGGGCAGAAGCAATCTGTGCATCCAGTTGCTGATTGCTCAGTCTGGCCTGCGCAAAGGCGATTTGCGCGGCCTCGACTTTGTTGATAAATGGCGTGGGATCCAGCTCGTAAAGCAGATCGCTTTTTTTACCATGCTGTTGTTCTGCACGTAGACGTGCGAAACATACCCGGAAACGCGTGCTGAAACCGGCGTAACTGTACGCATCACCGTGGAATCTGGCGTCAGCGGGATCCAAATATCGGCAACGATAAACCAGGCGAATATGGCAAGGAAAGCGGCAATACTCACCCTTACCCAACGGGCAAACTTCTGTTCTGGGGTCATCATAGTTTTTAGTGTTGATTATCTTCTTCGCGGATTGTCCGCAGATTGCAGGCGATTACATTTAAGGTGGCGCTGAAGGAAGCGAGATCCGCTTCAGGAATGGTACGCGTGACGCGACATTGATAGGCTTCAATCATCCGGTTCAACTCTACCAGCCGGGCACGGCCTTCCGCAGTTAGCATTAGCAGACGGATGCGTTTGTCATAAGGCGATGTGGAACGCACCAGATAGCCCTGATTTTCCAGTTGTGTGAGCGTGCGCATCAGCGGTGGCAGTTCAATACCCTGCACCTGTGCCAGTTCACTGACCGAAACGTTATCGCCCAGTTGATACAGTTGCATCAGCACCGTCCAGCTGGACTGGGTCAGGCCGGTATCGGTAATAGCCGCATCAATAATGGCCCGCCATTGACGCACGACCATCGCCATACGCATCCCCAACGGGCGGCGGGCAAACAGCTCATCTTCAGTCATGTCTCTTTCCTCTCTAAGCGAAAGGAAAATAATACTTATCAGGATAAGTATCAAGAAACACACTGTCTGTAAGCATGAATTGATAAATTTTATGAATGTAACAAAGGCCGGACGGGTTCAACCTCCAGCCTCTGACTGCTACAGTCACGCTATTCAATCTGATCCCGGCGTAATCCCAGATCCTTGAGTCGCTCATCACTCATCTGTTGCAGGATCCGTCGGGTTTGCGCCTGCAGATGCCATTTTTTAAACGCTCGCCAGATCAGGACAAAACCAATAAACGGCTGCTTTGCTTTGTTTTCATGAAATTCCATACTCCACCCCCTCTCATACCAGAGCCTGTATTCTGGCGGTTTTCGAGTGGATCAATACAGATTCAAAAACAGCTTTTATTTAACATACAGATTCGCTAATACTGTCTCTGCATCGCACATTTTGCACCTGTCTGTACTGGTTTTTACATCTGTATGGCATCTTCGAGGGATACAGCATGACGCGTTACCAACATCTGGCCAACCTGCTGACCGAGCGTATTGAACAAGGGCTGTATCGTCACGGAGAGAAATTGCCGTCAGTACGCAGTCTGAGTCAGGAGCACGGTGTCAGTATCAGCACCGTACAGCAGGCGTATCAGGTACTGGAATCATTGCAGCTCATTACGCCGCAGCCCCGTTCAGGCTACTTCGTCGCGCCTCAGAAAGCGCTGCCGCCGGTCCCGCCGATGTCGCGTCCGGTACAGCGTCCGGTTGAGATTACCCAATGGGAGCAGGTACTGAACATGCTGGAAGGCCATCACGACCAATCGGTTATCCCGCTTAGCAGCGGTATTCCGGATGTTAGCCAACCCAGCCTGAAACCACTCTGGCGCGAACTCAGTCGCGTAGCACAACACAATCTGAGTGCGGTTCTGGGCTACGATGAACTGGCTGGCAGCCTCGCACTACGCCAGCAAATCGCCCGGCTGATGCTGGATGGCGGATCGGTGGTTAACGCCGACGATCTGGTGATCACCAGCGGCAGTCAAAGCGGCATGTCACTGGCCCTGCTGGCCGTCTGCCAGCCAGGAGACATTGTCGCTGTGGAATCCCCGGCTTATTACGGCACCATGCAATTGCTGCGCGGTTTAGGGATCAAAGTGATTGAGATCCCGACCGATCCGGATACCGGCATCAGTATTGAAGCGCTGGAGCTGGCGCTTGAACAGTGGCCGATCAAAGGCGTTATCCTGGTGCCCAATTGCAATAACCCGCTCGGTTTTATCATGCCGGACGCCCGTAAGCGGGCGGTGCTGGCGCTCGCCCAACGCCACGACATTGTGATTTTCGAGGATGATGTTTACGGTGAACTGGCGACAGAGTATCCCCGCCCCAGAACCATTCACTCCCGGGATATCGACGGTCGGGTTATCCTTTGCAGTTCATTCACTAAATCGGTCGCCCCTGGCCTGCGCGTCGGCTGGGTCGCTCCGGGTCGTTATCACGACAAATTACTGCATATGAAATATGCGGTCATTGGCACCAACGTTCCCGCCACACAACTGGCGGCTGCGACGTTTGTCCGGGAAGGACACTACCATCGCCACGTCCGGCGTATGCGCCAGATTTATCAGCGTAATATGGAGATTTATACCTGCTGGGCGCGGGAATATTTTCCCTGCGGCATCTGCGTTACGCGACCAAAAGGCGGTTTTATGCTGTGGGTCGAATTGCCGGAACAAGTGGATATGGTTTGCGTTGCCAAACAGCTTTGCCGCCTGAAAATTCAGGTCGCGCCGGGCTCACTGTTTTCCGCATCAGGGAAATACCGCAACTGCGTGCGCATAAATTGTGCGCTCCCGCCCAGCGAGAAGCACCGGGACGTGATGCAGAAGCTGGGCGAGGCGATCAAAGTCGCGATGGAGTAAACATTCGACTTACCGGACGGCCTGAACGCGACACAACGTATTCAGTGAATCACACTCTGCAGCTCTTCTGCGGAAAGTCCGGTAAGTCTTTGTACCGTGATATAACAAAGCATGACTATGCCGGAGGCACTAATTGTGACCCACACCCGAGATATTCCACAATCGTTCTGGCGCGATGAGCGACTTGCATGGCTGGAGCTGCGCAGCACCTGGCGCAGCCATCAGGCCTATAAGCGCCATCATCATCCGCAGCTCTCCATTGGGGCCATTCTGGAAGGTGAAACCTGCTGTGTCAGCGATGGCAAAGAATACCGTTTGCAGGCAGGCGATCTGATTGTGATCCCACCGCATGTGCCGCACAGCTGTAATCCGGTCGATGGACAGTGTCGCAGCTACCATATGCTCTACCTGGACGCGGACTGGTGTGTTGCCCAGTTGCCCGAACAGACAATCCCTGCACCGTTTTTCGCCCCGAACCCGGTGATCCGCGATCCACAACGCTTTCAGCGCTTTCTCGACCTTGTGGCGTTAATGGAGAAACAACAAACCGCGCCGCTTATCGATGCCGTCCGTCTCCTGCTGCGCGCACTCCCCTTGCAGTCAGGAAATCCGCCGCGCACGCGAGCGACCAGTCAGTCTCTGAAAGCGCGGCTGCACAACAATTTGCTCTCTCCACCGTCGCTAGATGATATCGCGCAAGAGTTCGGCATGCGCAAAGAGACGCTGATTCGCACCTTTAAGCAGGACACCGGTCTGACGCCGGGCAGCTATCTGAACATCGCGCGGATCGATTTTGCCAGGACGCGACTGCGCGCCGGAGACGATATCGCCGACGTCGGTTATCAGAGTGGTTTTGCCGACCAGAGCCATTTCCACCGCACCTTTGTCAGCTATACCGCCGCCACACCGCGTCAGTATGCGCGGGGGCGATCAATATCAGACAATAATTAGCGTTTCACCGGGCGTAGCGTGAACTCAGGTTTACACACTGAGGTCACTATGGAACCGTTGTCTGTACTCTTTCCCCCTGCCTTTCCCGCCCTGGCGCTGGCTCACTTTGTGGCGCTGCTCAGCCCCGGACCGGATTTCTTTTTACTGGTGGGCTACGCCGTTCGCTATCGACTGCGCGGCAGTGCCGGGCTGTGCCTGGGGATCGCCACCGGTAACGGCATTTATATCCTTCTGGCGATTGCCGGCTGGGGGATCCTCCGTCAGCTTCCCCAGCTCTTCACGTTGATCGCACTGTTGGGCGCACTTTATTTACTGTGGATCGGCAGCCTGCTGCTACGCAGTCGTCCGCAAACGCTGACGGGCGCAGATGCCCAGTCCACGCGTCCGGGATTGGGCAAACAAGTGCTGCTGGGGCTGGGTTCGTCGCTGCTCAACCCGAAAAACGCCTTGTTCTATCTGGCGCTGATGACCGCCCTGCTTGGCCCGTCAGTGACGCTGGTGCAGCAGGCCGTCAGCGGGATCTGGATGACCAGCGTCGTACTGTGCTGGGATCTGTTGATTGTGATGGGGATTGGCCTGCCGTTTATCCAGCGACGGCTAAGCCACGGGATCGTGTGGATCGAACGTCTCGCCGGGGTCGTGTTGATCGCCTTTGGCTGCGGGATCGTCTGGCGCTTTCTCTTCCCGTAGCTCATTGAGATACTGAATGAATTCAGCCCATTCTATTGACTAACATCAAATTATAATGACACTTAAGGTGTATATTTTCCGTTCAACTTACTTTTCCCGAGGTGTGATGTGCTGATAACCATCTGTAATCGCTACACATTCTGACAAGCGTCAGAATGTGTTCCCCTGTCTGTGATTCTCATGGGCAGTGCTTTTGATTACATGAAATTCAGTACATCCGCAGTCTGCTGTTCTCTCTTTTCTGCCTGATGTCCCTGTGACAGTATTGAATTTCGTTGTTCCCGTTAAGGGGTTCTCCACATGGAGTTCGTTTTGTATGCAATGGATTATTGAGTTTTTTAAGCGGCACGCCACGACGCTGTTCTTTCCGATGGCGCTGATTCTGTACGATTTTGCCGCCTATCTGTCGACGGACCTGATTCAGCCGGGCATCATCAACGTCGTGCGTGAGTTTGACGCCGATGTCAGTCTGGCACCGGCGGCGGTCAGTCTCTATCTCGCCGGAGGGATGGCGCTGCAATGGCTGCTGGGGCCGCTTTCCGACCGGATCGGTCGTCGTCCGGTATTGGTCACGGGGGCGCTCATTTTTTCCCTCGCCTGTACCGCCACGCTGTTCACCACTTCAATGACACAGTTTCTGGTCGCGCGCGTGGTGCAGGGCACCAGCATCTGCTTTATCGCGACGGTCGGCTATGTCACGGTGCAGGAGGCGTTCGGACAAACGAAAGCCATCAAGCTGATGGCAATCATCACCTCTATCGTGCTGGTAGCGCCGATCATTGGCCCGCTTTCCGGTGCGGCGCTGATGCACTTCGTCCACTGGAAGGTGCTGTTCGCCATTATTGCGGTAATGGGTTTTATCGCCTTTATGGGCCTGTTGCTGGCGATGCCGGAGACGGTCCAGCGCGGCGCGGTGCCGTTTAGTGCGATCAGCGTCGTACGCGATTTTCGCGATGTCTTTCGCAACCGCGTGTTCCTCTTTGGCGTCGCCACGATCTCGCTAAGTTACATCCCAATGATGAGTTGGGTCGCCGTTTCCCCGGTGATCCTGATCGACGCGGGTGGCATGACGTCCTCCCAGTTCGCCTGGGTACAGGTTCCGGTATTCGGTGCGGTCATCGTCGCCAACATGGTCGTTGCTCGTTTTGTAAAAGATCCGACCAACCCGCGCTTTATCTGGCGTGCGGTGCCCATTCAGCTCAGCGGCCTGTTTGTACTGATCGCCGGGAACCTGCTCTGGCCTCACGTGTGGCTGTGGTCGGTGTTGGGCACCAGTCTGTATGCGTTTGGCATTGGGCTAATCTTCCCGACGCTGTTCCGCTTCACGCTGTTTACCAACAACCTGCCGAAAGGAACCGTGTCGGCCTCGCTGAACATGGTCATACTGGCGGTGATGGCCGTTTCCGTCGAAATCGGTCGCGGACTGTGGTTTAACGGCGGTCGGATCCCGTTTCACCTGTTGGCGGTCATTGCGGGAGTGGCGGTGGTATTCACGTTGAAAGGGTTGTTAACGCGGGTACGCCAGTATCACGCAACGGAACTGGCAACAGAGAAGTAAAATCAGGCCCCGCCATGCGGGGCCGTTTTTTTAAGCAATGCGGGCAAATCCGGCTTCAAGGTCGGCAATCAAATCGCCGACATCTTCCAGACCGATATGCACCCTCACCAGCGTCCCGCTGAAATCAACCTCACCGGCCGGGCGAATGCTGTTCAACTCTTCCGGTTGGTTCGCCAGAATCAACGACTCAAATCCGCCCCATGAGTAAGCCATGTGGAACAGCGAGAAGTTATCGAGGAAGTTCGCTAACTGTTCATCCGTCAGTCGCTTTTTCAGCACGAACGAGAACAAACCAGAACTGCCGCTGAAATCACGCGTGAAGTATTCGTGGCCCGGACATTCCGGCAGTGCCGGATGATTCACCCGCGCCACTTCTGCGCGTGCCGACAGCCAACGGGCAATCTGAATGCTACTCTCCTGATGCTGCTTCAGACGCACCGACAGCGTACGCAGGCCGCGACTGCCGTTATACGCGGTATCGGCATCCAGCGTTTGCCCCATCAGATACGAGTTTTCACGCAATTGGTCCCAGCAACGGGCGTTGGATACCGCCGTTCCCAGCATGCCGTCAGAGTGACCAATCGTGTATTTGGTGCCAGCCTGAATCGAGATATCCACGCCGTAGTCCAGCGCCTTAAACAACACGCCAGCCGCCCAGGTGTTGTCGATCATAATGACGATCTCCGGGTTCACCGCACGAATAGCCTTCACCATTCCCGGCACATCCTGCACTTCCATGGTGATCGAGCTCGGTGATTCAAGGAACACCACTTTGGTTTCTGGGCGGATCAGATCGACAATTCCGGCGCCGATCATCGGATCGTAGTACGTCGTTTCGACGTTGAATTTGCTCAGGATCTTATTGCAGAAATCCTGTGTTGGTTCATATGCCGCCCCGGTCATCAGCAGATGATCGCCACGTTGTACAAACGCGAGGATCGCGTTTGTCACCGCCGCCGCACCGCACGGATAGAGCGCACAGCCGACGCCGCCTTCCAGTTCGCTCATCGCTTTCTGAAACGCGAAGTGGGTATAAGTGCCGCGACGACCATAAAACAACTCACCGTTTGCGCGATTGGCGGTGGCGAATTTTTTGTCCTTCACGGTATCAAACACCAGCGAAGAGGCGCGCTGGATAACCGGGTTTACCGCGCCCTGGGTATAGCGTTTATCGCGTCCGGCGATGACCAACTGGGTTTCGAGTTTCACTGAATCTTTCATAACCTTCTTATCCTTAATCCGTGCGTTAAACCTCGGCGGCCGTCGCCGTCGCATTCATCTCTGCATTCACCGACTTTTTCCCGGAGAAGCGTTCTACAATTTGTGCCGCATTCAAATCATGAATCACGTTAATTAGCGTCGCCGGGGCATCGGTAATGGTACCCAGCACCACCAACATCGGAATGGTTTCCATCGGCAGTCCCAGCGTGGTGACGATAAAGATCTCCCCAAGGAACGCCCCGCCCGGTACGCCGCCGACGATAATCGCGGAAAGCACGGCGATCAGCATGGTCAGGAAGAAGGTTTCCGTGGTGAATGGGATCCCCAGCACCGAGTAAATAAAGACGATCTTCAGCGCCGCAATCATCGCCACGCCGCCTTTGTTCAGGTTGACCAGCAGTGGGATCGAGACATCCACAATTTCCGGGTTAATCCCCATCGCTTTGCCCGCGCGCAGCGTCACCGGCAGCGTGCCCAGCGAAGAACAGGTACCCAGCGCCGTGACAGAAGGCTCAATGGCGTGACGCCAGAATGCCTTCACCGCCGGTACGCCGCCGCCAATGTAAGAGTAGAGAATAGAGCCGAAAATGTAGTAAGCCAGCGTGGCAACCATGAACAGACCAATTGCCCGGGCAAAGGTGAGCAGCAGCCCGGAATCCTGGCTGGCCATCGTCGCCGCAAAGTAGCAACCGAGCCCCAGCGGCGCGACCTTCATGATGATCGACACGATCTTCATAATGACGGTGTTGGCATCGTCCAGCAGCGAGGCAATACGTTTACCCGCCTGTTCTGACTGACCAATCGCGATCCCGGCAATGATCGCCATCACGATCAGCGCGAGAATATTCGACTTAGAAAACAGACCAATAAAGTCATTGGTGGTGATCATGCTGACAAAATCCATCTTGCCGCTGCCCGCCTGTACGGACTGCGAGAGATCGATAGTGACCCCCTGCGCCGGGTTGTACCACAGGGCTAACGCCACGATGCCGGCCGCCGGAATAAACGCCATCGCGATGGAAACGATAAAGATAATCGCCATAATTCGCCCTAAGCGTTTCAGGTCGGTCATACTGGCGATAGAGGACATTACGCTGATTCCCACCAGCGGAACGATAATCATAAATAACAGGTTCAGGAAAATCTGACCTATCGGCTGGAGTTTACTGGCAAACGCGGGGGCTAAAATCCCTAATAAACCACCTGCCACCAGAGCAAGTAATAAAATAATTGACGATTTGTAGGGTTCGAGTCGTGTCCACATAATCGGTACCTTTTATAAGAATGGAATTAAATGAGAGTAAATTCACAATTTGGCGACGTTCTGTTTTTGCCTCCTTACTATTTGTGACGCACCTCACTTAAGTTGTTATTTTTTCATTTTGTGCGTATGTCGTTTCCTGTGATTCAATAGTTACATGTTTCAAAACCCAATGTAACGGCCTATTCGTACCGTTTTTGCAAATCACTTATGAGCAAAAGGAAACAATGAGCGCACCCATTTCTCTCAAGCACTTAGAGTTTTTTGTCCGGATTGTGGACTGCGGAGGTTTATCTGAAGCCGCGGTGCAACTTAACGTGTCACCGTCCGCGGTCAGTAAAAGTCTGGCGGCAATGGAAGATACGCTGGGGACAACATTAATTAAGCGCACGACCCGCAGTATTACGCTGACCGACGCCGGGCAATATTTGTTTAACCGGGCCAATAAATTACTGAAAGAATTTGATGAAACGCTTAATACTACCTCTGGTTATTATCATAATCCGCAAGGTGAATTACGCATTACCTGTTCGATTGCCTTCGGCTATTCCCGACTGGTCAATCTGGTGGACAAATATCGCACCCAATACCCGGATGTGAACCTGTATATCGATCTCAACGATAACTTCGTCAATCTGAACGACACGGATTTCGATATCGCCCTGCGCATCTCCACCGCCCCGCCGCAAAACTATGCCACGCGTAAACTGGTGCCGATCCGCTGGGCGTACTGCGCCTCCCCCGGTTACCTCGCGAAGAAAGGGATGCCGCTGCGTCGTACCGATCTGGTCGATCACGATTGTCTGGTTTATCCTGGCCTGACCCCAGTTCTGAAGGTTGCCGACGAGCAGGATCGCCTGCATCAGCTAAAACTGCATATGCCGATCCAGGCCAACAGCAGCCTGGTCCTGCTGAAGTCGGTGCTGGAAGATCAGGGCGTGGCCTATCTGCCGACCTATCTGATTGGCGATCATATCCAGAAAGAGGAGATCACCCCGCTGATGCTCGACGGCACGATCGCCTGCGAAACGCACACCCTTTACGCGCTCTATTTCCCCAGCAAATACAGCAATCCGAAGGTGCGTTCGTTTATTGATTTTTTGGTCGCGGAGTTAGGGACACTGCCAGCGTGGGACAACTGGATCCCCGGCTGATCCCCGGTTGTTTTTGCACTATCCCTCCGTCTGGCTCTATCCTTAAGCGTATGAATAAAATTGCTGAACTCAAACGCGCCAAACTGCTGGCGCTTTCGTTACTGCTGATCGCGGCCACTACGTTCGTCATCACCCTCTTCCTGCCGCCTGGTTTTTGGGTCAGCGGGATCAAAGCCATTGCCGAGGCGGCGATGGTCGGTGCCCTGGCGGACTGGTTCGCGGTGGTGGCGCTGTTTCGCCGCGTCCCTCTCCCGTTCATTTCGCGGCACACGGCGATTATTCCCCGCAATAAGGACCGCATCGGCGAGAATCTGGGGCAGTTTGTGCAGGAGAAATTCCTCGACACCCAGTCCCTGGTCGCGCTGATCCGCCGCCATGAACCCGCGCTGCTGATTGGCAACTGGTTCAGCCAGCCGGAAAACGCCCAGCGGGTCGGACAGCATCTGTTGCAGATCATGAGCGGTTTTCTGGAACTGACCGACGATGCCCGTATCCAGCGCCTGCTAAAACGGGCGGTGCATAAGGCGATTGATAAGGTCGATCTCTCCGGCACCAGCGCCCTGATGCTGGAAAGCATGACCAAAAACGATCGCCATCAGGTTCTGCTCGATACGCTGATCGTCCAGTTGATATCCCTCCTCCAGCGCGACAGTTCGAGGACCTTTATCGCCCGGCAAATCGTCCACTGGCTGGAGACCGAGCATCCGCTGAAGGCTAAAATTCTGCCTACCGAATGGCTGGGCGAGCACAGCGCGGAGCTGGTATCGGAAGCGGTGAACTCGCTGCTCGACGACATCAGCCACGATCGCGCGCATCAAATCCGCCACGCCTTCGATCGCGCCACGTTCAGGCTTATCGACAAACTGAAAAACGATCCGGAGATGGCGAACCGGGCAGAAAGCATCAAAGATTACCTGAAAGAAGATGAAGCCTTTAACCGCTACCTCGGCGAGCTGTGGGCGGATTTACGTCAGTGGCTGAAGCAGGATATCAACGCCGACGATTCCAGAGTGAAGCAGCGAATCGCCCATGCCGGACAGTGGTTTGGCGAAACGCTGATCGCCGACGATGCGCTGCGCGCTTCGCTCAACGGCCATCTGGAGCAGGCCGCCCATCGGGTGGCGCCGGAGTTTGCCGCCTTCCTGACCCGCCACATCAGCGATACGGTGAAAAGCTGGGATGCCCGCGATATGTCGCGGCAGATTGAACTTAACATCGGGAAAGATTTACAGTTTATCCGCGTCAACGGCACGCTGGTGGGCGGGACGATCGGGCTGGTCTTATACCTGTTATCGCAACTTCCCTCACTGCTGCCCGCACTGTCCACTTTTTAAGGAGAAAAAATGGCTGACATTACCCTTTCCCCGGCGCAGCGCGACGGTCTGCGCGATGCGCTCAGAGACTACTGCCGCGATCATTTCGAACTGGAGCTGGAACAGTTCGACGCTGAGTTTTTTATTGATTTCATTAGCGAAAAACTAGGGCCTGTGTACTACAACGCGGGCATTGAGGAGGCGATTCGCACGCATCTGGCCTGGAGCGAGCGCATCCAGGAAGAGATGGATCTGAAGAAGATTTTATAATGCCTTACCTGGCGGGAGATCAATAAACCCATAACATTGACATGGTTATAATGCGAGCACTTTTAACATCTCCCGTGTCACGGGGAAGGAAAATCCATGTCGCTTATCACCGATCTGCCCGCCATTTTCGACCAGTTCTCTGAAGCCCGCCAGAAAGGCTTTCTCACCGTGATGGATCTCAAAGAGCAGGGTATCCCGCTGGTGGGAACCTATTGCACCTTCATGCCGCAGGAGATCCCGATGGCGGCGGGTGCGGTGGTGGTCTCGCTGTGCTCAACGTCGGATGAAACCATCGAAGAAGCCGAAAAAGATCTACCGCGCAACCTCTGCCCGCTGATCAAAAGCAGCTACGGTTTCGGCAAAACCGACAAATGCCCCTATTTTTACTTTTCCGACCTGGTAGTGGGTGAAACCACCTGCGATGGCAAAAAGAAAATGTACGAATATATGGCGGAGTTCAAAGCCGTTCACGTCATGCAGTTGCCAAACAGCAGCCAGGATGCCGCCTCACGCGCGCTGTGGAAAGCAGAAATTCTGCGTCTGCAACAGGCTGTGGAAGCACGCTTTGGGACGCCGGTTACCGAAGCGGCACTGCGTGACGCCATTGTCCTCAAAAACCGTGAGCGTCGTGCACTGGCGAATTTCTATCGTCTCGGGCAGCTTAATCCCCCTGCATTGAGCGGCAGCGATATCCTGAAAGTGGTGTACGGCGCGACCTTCCGCTTTGATAAAGAAGCCCTTATCGACGAACTGAACAGCATGGCTGAACGCGTGCGCCAGGCATGGCAGGATGGTAAACGACTGGACGCCCGTCCGCGTATTCTGATCACCGGCTGTCCGATCGGCGGCGCGGCAGAAAAAGTGGTGCGCGCCATTGAGGAAAACGGCGGTTGGGTGGTGGGATACGAAAACTGTACCGGCGCGAAGGCGACCGAGCAGTGCGTCGCGGAAACTGGTGACGTATACGAGGCGCTCACCGACAAATATCTCGCCATCGGCTGTTCGTGCATCTCTCCAAACGATCAGCGCCTGACGCTGCTCAGCCAGATGGTGGAAGAGTACCATGCAGACGGCGTGGTGGACGTGATTTTGCAGGCCTGTCATACCTATGCCGTTGAATCACTGGCAATTAAGCGCCATGTTCGCCAGCAACACAACATTCCTTATATCGCCATTGAAACCGACTACTCTACCTCGGATGTCGGCCAGCTCAGCACCCGCGTCGCGGCCTTTATTGAAATGCTGTGAGGAGCAGGCGTGACGTATTCGATAGGAATTGATTCCGGCTCGACGGCGACCAAAGGCATTTTACTCACCGGCGGTGTGATTGAGCGCCGTTTCCTGTGCCCGACGCCATTCCGCCCTGCCGATGCCATCCGCGAGGCCTGGGAGGTTCTCGCGGAAGGTCTGGAAACGCGCCCCTACCTGACCTTAACCGGCTATGGCCGCCAGCTGGTTGATTTTGCCGACAAGCAGGTGACGGAAATCTCCTGTCACGGACTGGGTGCGCGGCTGCTCGCACCTGCCACCCGCACGGTCATTGACATCGGTGGACAGGATAGCAAGGTGATCCAACTGGATGACGACGGTAACCTCACCGACTTTCTGATGAATGACAAATGCGCGGCGGGCACCGGGCGCTTTCTGGAGGTCATTTCGCGCACCCTGGGCGCCAGCGTGGAGCAACTCGATACCATTACCGCTGGCGTTGCGCCGCACGCCATCAGCAGTATGTGCACTGTTTTTGCCGAATCCGAAGTGATTAGCCTGCGCTCTGCGGGTATCGCCCCGGAAGCGATCCTCGCGGGGGTGATCAATGCCATGGCGCGGCGCAGCGCCAACTTCATTGGTCGACTCTCTTCAGAAGGGCCACTGCTGTTTACCGGCGGCGTCAGCCACTGCGCAGCGTTTGCCAGGATGCTGGAAGCCCATGTCGGTATCCCGGTAAACACCCACCCGGACGCGCAGTTTGCCGGCGCCATCGGCGCGGCGCTGATCGGCCAGCGGCAGAGAACGCGCGGATGACGGAATACCTGTTTTTATTTCATTCGACGGTGGGCGTGATCCAGACCCGCAAAGCGTTGCAGGCCGCAGGCGTGACCTTTCGGGTCGCCGACATTCCCCGCCAGTTGCGCGGGGGCTGCGGACTGTGCGTCTACCTGCATTGCCAGCCCGGAGAACAAGATCGGTGGGTGATCCCCGGTCACACCGAATCGATCTACCGCCTTGAGCAGGGCGACTGGCAATGTGTGGCAACCTTCGACGCGCCAGCACGTTGCCCCGCGAAACCATGATAAATATCACTATGCAATTATCACCCGTTTAAGGATTCATTAAGATTAATCTTTATACTTTCTCCCTTAATGTCTTTGTTTTTATTTAAGGAAGAATAATGAGATTGTCCGCCCGATATCTGAATTCACCTCTGCGAATCATGCTTCTTCTTACTTTACTCATTGCGGGGGCGAGTTATGTCATATCGGGTAACGCCATGCCCGACAATGACAATAACTCCCTTGCCGATTATCGCGCGACGATAGACGCTAAACAGATCGCGGGCGTGAAAAAAAATGTCTCCTCACTCACCTGGTCCGATAAAACGAATACGTTGTTCAGCACAATCAATAAACCCGCCGCGATTATTGAATTAACCCGCCAGGGTCAACTGCTGCGTACCATCCCACTCGATTTTATTCGCGATCTGGAGACGATCGAGTTCATTGGTAACGACACATTTGTCATCAGCGATGAAAGTGACTATTCCATCTACGTGATTACCCTCAATGCGCAGTCACAGGTCAACATCGTCAAAAAGTTAACGCTTAATCTCTATGAAACCCCGACCAACGACGGTTTTGAGGGCCTCGCCTGGTCACGTGAAAAAGAGACATTCTGGTTTTTTAAAGAAAAGAGACCGATTGGGATCTATAAAGTGACGGGGCTGCTCAATAATGACAATCTGACCATCAGTAAAGACCATGCGCTGCAACAACAGCTAGATGTGCAGGATATTTCAGGCGCGGAGTTTAATCCGCAGCGGAACAGCCTGCTGATCCTATCTCACGAATCACGAGTGCTCAAAGAGGTCAGAACCGACAGCAACGTTCTCGGCGTCATGCCGCTAACCGAAGGTCACCACGGGTTGGCGCACACCATACAGCAGGCTGAAGGGATCGCGATGGATAACCAGGGGACGCTGTTTATCGTGGCAGAGCCCAACCTGTTTTACCGCTTCACGTCTGAGAGCGCACAATAATACCGCCATCGCCTTACCCATTTGTTATAAATTTGTTACTCTCGCATTTCGCTCACGACAAATAACAATGGGTACGGCATGAGCCAGCAACCGCACATCGCAGACCGGTATTCACTGCGCACCGCCCTTTTCGGGATGATGGTCCTCGCGCTGGGCATGGGAATTGGCCGTTTTCTCTATACCCCAATGCTGCCCGTACTGCTGGCTGAGGGGCGCTTCACGTTTTCCGAACTGTCGTGGATAGCCAGCGTCAACTATGCGGGATACCTGGTCGGCAGCCTGTTGTTCTCGTTCGGGCTTTTTCATCTGCCGGGACGTTTACGCCCTATGCTGTTGAGTTCAGCGGTGGCGACCGGCGCACTGATCCTCGCGATGGCGCTATTCTCCAATCCCATGGTGGTGATGCTGGTGCGCTTTTTGGCGGGAGTCGCCAGCGCCGGGATGCTGATCTTTGGCTCCACGCTGGTGCTGCAACATACCCGCAATCCTTTTGTCATTGCCTCGCTGTTTTCTGGCGTCGGCGTCGGGATTGCGCTGGGTAACGAGTACGTGATTGCTGGTCTGCACTTTGCGCTCTCCTCCCACGCGCTGTGGATCGGGGCGGCGGCCTTCTCGGCCGTCCTGGCGATATTGCTGATGCTGCTGCTTCCGTCCCACGCCCACGCGCTGCCTGCCGCCACCCAGACAAAAAGTGACCCGCAACCGATGCGCTGGTGGCTACTGGCACTGCTCTACGGACTGGCAGGATTCGGTTACATCATCGTTGCCACCTATTTACCGCTAATGGCGAAAGGGGCGGGTTCTCCACTGCTGACGGTTCATCTGTGGACGTTGGTCGGTGTCTCAATTGTGCCGGGCTGCTTCGCCTGGCTGTGGGCCGCGAAACGCTGGGGAGTGCTGCAATGCCTGACGGCAAACCTGGTAATTCAGGGGGCCTGTGTGATCCTGACGCTGGCCAGCGGCTCTCCGCTGTTGCTGGTACTGAGCAGCGTGGGGTTCGGCGCAACGTTTATGGGCACCACCTCGCTGGTCATGACCCTCGCGCGACAGCTTATTGTGCCGGGAAACCTCAACCTGCTCGGGTTTGTGACGCTGACCTACGGTATCGGCCAGATTCTGGGTCCGCTGTTAACCACGCTGTTAGGCAGTGGCACGCAGGCGATTACCGATGCCACGCTGTGCGGCGCGCTGGCGTTATTTATCGCCGCGACGATCAGCGCCCTGCAATTCTATAAACAAAAGCGTTTGTTGGCGTGCCGCATCAAAGACATGCGCTGACCATAATGCGGGGGACCTGGTGGATCCACTCCAGTAATTCGTAAAGCAGCGAAGCCGTGACGATTTTACTGGTTGTCGCGGTTGACCAGGGAAAGAGCGTTACGCTGAGTTCCCACGTCATGAGCGAGACGGTTGTCACGACCAGGGTCAGTCCTAATGCGGTGACAGTAATACACGCCATGGCGCGCCAGAGAGGTAAAAACATCATCCTGTAAAATCCGCCCGCACTTATTCACGGCCGCCTTCATTGGCGGTGCGATGCAGCATGAGCGCTTCGGCAATAATGTCCTGTTTGCTTTTACGCGTTTCTAACGCCAACGCCCGAACGTAGTCCCATAGCGTAGTCTCAACACGGGCGCTTAACAGCACCATATCTTTAGAACGGGTTCCCCTGGCTTTACGGGTATCGGGATAATCGCGGGAAGGCATCGTCGGCTCCTGAAGGCTATGTCGTCTTAACTGGGGAGGAATATGCAGTTGGTCGAATAACAAGTCAACGTACAAAATTTCAGCAGCCGGGTGATAGAAATGTTAAGAAAACGCCTTAAAATGGAACGCTGTTTCAAGTGAAAGATAGCCCGTAGCAGGCTAATGATGTCAGGGTTTATTTACATGTTCTGATTAATTCAGTGCATTTCAGCCCCTGCGCTTCCGGCAAAACATTCACCACGATTATTGAAAATTCCTATGCGCCAATAAGTTACTTCCAGGATAAATGTTTACTTTGAAGGCAATAACTGGCTTTTTTAGAGAGAGTTACGACGATCTCTTTCAATAATTTTCGCTAACGTCACTTCTTTTCTTTGTTATCAGACGTCTTACCACCGCCACCATAAACGCAATAAAGGTAAACAAGTCGTAAATAAGGACATTTTTTAACGACGCAAATTAAGTGCGTATCAATTGACATGGATCAATTTTAAAAGCTGAATTTTGCCAGCTTTTGGTAAGAATCTGATGAAGCGCACAAATACCGACTGCTTTTGTACACTAAATTTTACGCCACCAGACATGCCTGTCATCCGCGGGTGATATTGACTTTACTTTTCATCGCCACACTTCCAGCACGACGGAACCAAAGTTATTCCAGTACATCCCCGACATATCATTTGCAAACACCACTAACTCACCGCTGCGGGGCGCAATCCAGCCATTATTGAGCCGGGTGCCGTCGCCAATCACAAACATGGTATCGGTTGATTTATCAATAGTACCAATCAGGGTAAACCAGGTCGCAGATTCGTGGCGGCAACGCAGCCAGAGTCGGGCAAAATTCAAATAGCCGACGGTGTAACCGTTCGCGTCACAATAATGCCCCATATCGCACCACTTTCCGGTGACATGAAAGAAATACCTGACGCCCTGCTCAACAAACAGCTCCGTTTCAACCCATTTATCGCGTGAGCGAATTTGAGTTCGCTTCACCCGTCGTGAAGCCAGTGGCGGAACGCACATTCGATCAACCATACATCATCACCTTTGCGCAAACACAGTTATGCAGGCCGCCAAAGGCCGCCCGGATAAAACGATGACGAACAGGAGGGGTAACACTAATTTTTATGAACTCTGCGGCCGCGCTCCATAACAGGAAAGTTGTAATCAGCGCGTGCCGTTTCATACCTTTCATTGACCTGACGCGATAGCGCCTACAGATGCGCCGTTCAACGTGCGGGTAAGCAGTCCACGCGCTTACCCGCACAGTATCCTACGGGTTACCGGTAGTTGACCTTCATATTTTTCGACAACGGTTCAATGACCGTGGAGACCAGAATAAAGCACAGAACACAGAACCCGGTCATCGCCATGAATACCGCATCCCAGTTGTAAGCATCCAGAATAATACCCACGATCAGCGGCATACACATGCCACCCAGTTGCCCGCCCATGTTGATCACGCTGTAAGCGATCGGATAAATGTCTTTATTTGCCCGCCCCATCGCGTAGACCGAGTAAGCCGAATAGCCCAGCGACAGCATCAGCCCCAGCAGGAACAGCATCAGCGACAGAACGATTTTGCTTTCTGGCGCATAAACCAGCGAGTACATGGTGAAAATCGTCGCCCCGGCGCTAAGCAACATCAACGGTTTACGACGCTTGTTCAGCACCCGGTCAGAGAGCACGCCGCCAATAAAGTTGCCCATGACCGTCCCGAGAAACGGTGCGGCTGCCAGTGCGGCAGAACTCGTCAGATCGAATCCGCGTTCGGTGATCAGATACTTGGGCAGCCATGACATCAGCACGCTGACAATCCCCACCATCGAGAAGTATCCCAGCGCGACGCCATAAATATCCCAGCAGCGGAAGACCTGTTTTGAACAGGAGAGTTCTTCAACCTGCTTTGTGCGAATTAGCTTGTCGAGCCAGCAGTAATTGAACTCAGGAACGACCGGTGCGGCGGCTTCCTGAGTCGTCGCCGGAAGCTGTTCTTCGCGGATGTAAGCGACCTCTTGCTCATTCACGAAGCGGCTCTCTTCCGGCTTATTGCGAACCATCAGATACCAGAAGATCGCCAACAGCAACCCCGGAATGGCAAAGAAGACAAAGATATAGCGCCATCCCCAGACGGTGATGATCCAGGCGCACAGCGGCGGGACGATCAGTGGACCAAACTTGGATCCTGCCAGAAACAGCCCGGTTGCCGTCCCTTTTTCCTTCGGGGGAAACCACTGGTTGATAGTCACCGTCGAGCCAATAACCACCGGTGACTCACAGACGCCCACCATAAAACGCAGGATCTTCAGCAGGAAAATGTTATTCACCATCCCCATCAACCCCGTAAATACGGAGGTTAATAACATCCCCATCGCAAATGCATTACGCATGCCGAACTTCTTAATCAAGTACCCGGCAGGAATTTGAAAAAACGCATAGCCGGCAAAGAACAGGCTGATTAACAGTCCTGCCATGGTATTTGAGATTTGAAATTCTTCCTGAATAAACGGAATAGCAAAGCCGATATTTGCGCGATCGGCGTTAGCTACGGTGTAGGTTACAAAAATAAAACTCATGACCCACCATCTGTAATGGGTCATCTTCGGCTTCCCGATATTATTATTCATCATGTCTGTTTCCGTATCAGAGGTCAGATTTTTTCGCTGCAAAAATCAAATTCACTGTAGGTTCTGGCTCGCGAAAGACTGCTCAACAACGTCGGTTCAATCGTGCTGCGGATCAGGTTTGCGATATCCAGCAGGTCAGGCAGTGAGATACCGGTATCGAACCCCATTCGGTTAAACATATTCACCGCATCCTCGGTGGCGGCATTACCGGCGGCCCCAGGCGCAAACGGGCACCCGCCCAGTCCACCGACAGCGGTCTCAAAGCGCGTTATGCCCGACTGAACACCAGCAAACATACAGGCCAGCGCCATACCGTGGGTGTTATGCAGATGCAAACCAATGTCCATTTTGGGGAATTTCTGCTGGATCCCGCGCAGTACAGATAATGTCTGAGTCGGATTGGCGACGCCGATGGTGTCGCACAGGGTTACCGCCGAAATCCCGAGATCATCGGCAAACTTGATCATATCCATCAGCGTTTCACGACTGGTCTCGCCAATAAACGGGCAGCCAAATACCGTCGCCAGCGACAGCGTAATAGTCATATCCGGGAACGTGTGGCGAATTTTATAAAGATCCTCCAGCGACTCGGCATGCGTCAGGTTAATGTTGGCCTTGTTATGCGCCGGACTGACCGAAACCACATAGTTAATATTTTTAATGCCGGCCTCACTGGCGAGACTGGCCCCCTTCACGTTCGGTACTAACACTGACGGAATAATATGCGGATGCGTGTTCAGAACATGCTGAATAACCTCACGGGCATCGCTCATTTGTGGAATCGCCTTAGGGCTAACCATTGAGGTGATTTCCATCGCGCCGATCCCCGACTCGACCAGACGATCGATAATTTTTATTTTTAAATCGGTAGGAATAAACGCTTTGATGTTCTGAAAACCATCTCTTGGCCCGACTTCAGTAATCTGGATAAATGTCGACATGGCAGAACCCCTTACAGAACGCCGGAACGAATAAGCTGCTCAATTTTTTCATCTGAATAGCCCAGACGTTCTTTAAGCACTTCGTAATTATGTTGACCAAGCGTGGGCGCAGGCATTCTGATGGTCGCCTTGTTGTTCGTGAATTTAACCTGATTGCCGGTCATGGTAATTTTCCCGGCGACGGGGTGTTCAATATCGACAAACATTTCGCGGGCACCAGCAATATGCGGATCCTGAGTCACGCGGTCGATGGTATTGATCGGCGCAGAAGGTATACCGGCATCCAGTAGCATCGACACGATGGTGTCGATATCTAAATCGCGGGTCCAGCATTCGATAATGTCTTTCAGCTCGGCGTGATGAGCGACGCGGTCGAGGTTAGATTTAAATTTCTCATCTTCCAGCGCGCTGATTTGCAGAACGTTTTTCAGCAGGCCATATAATTTGTCGTTGCCGCAGGCAATAATGACGTAACCGTCACGCGCCTGGAAAGAGTCATACGGATAAATCGCTTCATAGCGGTTACCAATACGTGTCGGAATACGTCCTGTATTAAGGTAAATAATGTTGATAATTTCCAGCGACGACACCATCGAATCGACCAGCGCAATATCCACTTTTTCGCCGACACCGGTTTTCAGGCGATTGACGTAAGCGGCAAGCACGCCAATAGCGCAACTCATCCCCCCGACCACATCCGCAATAGCAGTCCCGGTGCGCGTAGGCGGCGTATCAGGCCAACCGGTGGTGCTCATCAGTCCGCTCATGGCCTGGCCGATGATGTCGTAACCCGCGCGTTTCGAATACGGGCCGGTATGACCAAAGCCGGAAACGGCGCCGTAAATAATCGCTGGATTCACCTTACGCAAATCCTCATAGCCAAGTCCCAGTTTTTCCATCACACCCGGACGGTAGTTTTCCAGAACCACATCGCTGTCGCGAACTAAATCGAGAAATATCTGCCGACCTTCTTCAGATTTAAGATTCAGCGTCATTCCGCGCTTATTGCGGTTTAAATTCATAAAGTAGGCGCTTTCGCCATTAATTTGCGGCGCGTTGGCCCGTGAATCATCCCCTTTCCCCGGCAATTCGATTTTAATCACATCCGCGCCAAAATCCGCCAGCATCATTCCGCAATAAGGGCCAGCCAGCACCCGGGTTAAATCCAGCACACGAACACCGCTTAATACACCAGACTGTTTGTTCATTCCTTCCCTCACTTTTTTATTAGATAGAGCACAAGGCCGCTTGCCTTATAGATTGTCTAATCCAATATGTGTGCCAGGAATGAATAAATCGGAAGTATTTAATCTAACCAAATGAAACAAATAGATTTATTGCATTTTGCTATTTATCTGAGAGAAAGAAAAATGGCTTTCAATTTTGAAATTCATAACAGTTGTGATATTGGTTTGTGATAGCCACAAATTTTCCATGGTGATTTATGTCACATAAAACGTTACCGAATCTGGCCTTAATAACCCCCTATCCGGCACTGGCAGCCGTGGTGACTGAGCAGTGCGCCGGTATTTTTAACTGCCATGTTTTTCACGGAAGCCTGGAAAAAGCCGCGGGGATTGCGCGAAATCTCGACCCTGATTTTTATGACATCATTATCAGCCGTGGCGGTACGGCGGACTATATCGATCGCGTAACCAAAATTCCGGTAGTACGTATTCTCACGTCCGCGCTGGATTTGCTTAAATCGCTCACGCCACTGAAAAAACATCCGCATAAAATCGCCTTTTTCAATTATCAGAACTATTTATCTGACGTAAATCTGGTGGCAACCGCACTGGACGTGGAGATAGGGAAGGTGCGAATAAGTCCGAGATGTGAGATCATCGTGTTGTAACCTGAACCCAGAATGAGTAACCGGATGAGCCAGCAACTGACTTTTGCCGACAGTGAGTTTTCCAGTAAACGCCGCCAGACCCGCAAAGAAGTTTTCCTTGGCAGAATGGATGACTTGCTTCCCTGGGACAAATTACTTGGCGTTATCGAGCCTGTGTATCCCAAGGCCGGTAATGGTCGCAGGCCCTATCCGCTGGAAACCATGCTGCGTATTCACTGCATGCAGCAATGGTACAACCTGAGCGATGAGGCCATGGAAGATGCCCTCTATGAAATCGCCTCCATGCGCCAATTTGCTCGCCTGTCACTGGATAAAGCCATTCCAGACCGCACTACCATCATGAATTTCCGGCATTTGCTGGAGCAGCATGAACTGGCCCGCAAAATCTTCAGTACCGTTAATCACTGGCTAGCAGAGTGTGGCGTTCTAATGACCCAGGGCACCTTGGTGGATGCCACCATCATTCAAGCCCCCAGCTCTACCAAAAACAAACACAACAGCCGTGATGAAGACATGCACCAGACCAAGAAAGGTAACCAGTGGTACTTCGGCATGAAAGCGCACATTGGCGTGGACGCCAAAAGTGGCCTGACCCACAGTCTGGTGACCACGGCGGCTAACGAGCACGACCTCAATCAGGTTGGCAAGTTACTGCATGGCGATGAAGAATTTATCTCAGCCGATGCTGGTTATCAGGGGGCCGAAAAGCGCGATGAGCTCAGCGATGTCAGCGCAGACTGGCTTATCGCCAAGCGTCCCGGCAAAGTGAATGCATTGAAGCAACACCCGCGCAAGAACAAGCTGGCCATCCGTTACGAATACCTGAAAGCGAGTATCCGAGCGAAGGTTGAGCATCCATTTCGGATAGTAAAATGTCAGTTTGGTTTCGTCAAAGCCAGGTACAAGGGGCTGGCTAAAAATGACAGTCAACTGGCGATGTTATTCACCCTGGCGAACCTGGTTCGAGTTGACCAATTGATACGGGCACAGGCGAGATCTACCTGAAATGAGGAAATTAGCCTGAAACAGGGCCAAAATCAGCCACGAAGAGACGATTTTGGGCTGAAAATTGGAAAATTGAGCCACAGGACGTCGATAAAGGACGGTTTGGGGCGTCATATCGGGAGCTGCGGACCACTTAATCGCAACTTCC
>NZ_JAOWCD010000103.1:0-47444 GCF_030337175.1 Citrobacter sp. Ca225
GGAAGGTGCGAATAAGTCCGAGATGTGAGATCATCGTGTTGTAACCTGAACCCAGAATGAGTAACCGGATGAGCCAGCAACTGACTTTTGCCGACAGTGAGTTTTCCAGTAAACGCCGCCAGACCCGCAAAGAAGTTTTCCTTGGCAGAATGGATGACTTGCTTCCCTGGGACAAATTACTTGGCGTTATCGAGCCTGTGTATCCCAAGGCCGGTAATGGTCGCAGGCCCTATCCGCTGGAAACCATGCTGCGTATTCACTGCATGCAGCAATGGTACAACCTGAGCGATGAGGCCATGGAAGATGCCCTCTATGAAATCGCCTCCATGCGCCAATTTGCTCGCCTGTCACTGGATAAAGCCATTCCAGACCGCACTACCATCATGAATTTCCGGCATTTGCTGGAGCAGCATGAACTGGCCCGCAAAATCTTCAGTACCGTTAATCACTGGCTAGCAGAGTGTGGCGTTCTAATGACCCAGGGCACCTTGGTGGATGCCACCATCATTCAAGCCCCCAGCTCTACCAAAAACAAACACAACAGCCGTGATGAAGACATGCACCAGACCAAGAAAGGTAACCAGTGGTACTTCGGCATGAAAGCGCACATTGGCGTGGACGCCAAAAGTGGCCTGACCCACAGTCTGGTGACCACGGCGGCTAACGAGCACGACCTCAATCAGGTTGGCAAGTTACTGCATGGCGATGAAGAATTTATCTCAGCCGATGCTGGTTATCAGGGGGCCGAAAAGCGCGATGAGCTCAGCGATGTCAGCGCAGACTGGCTTATCGCCAAGCGTCCCGGCAAAGTGAATGCATTGAAGCAACACCCGCGCAAGAACAAGCTGGCCATCCGTTACGAATACCTGAAAGCGAGTATCCGAGCGAAGGTTGAGCATCCATTTCGGATAGTAAAATGTCAGTTTGGTTTCGTCAAAGCCAGGTACAAGGGGCTGGCTAAAAATGACAGTCAACTGGCGATGTTATTCACCCTGGCGAACCTGGTTCGAGTTGACCAATTGATACGGGCACAGGCGAGATCTACCTGAAATGAGGAAATTAGCCTGAAACAGGGCCAAAATCAGCCACGAAGAGACGATTTTGGGCTGAAAATTGGAAAATTGAGCCACAGGACGTCGATAAAGGACGGTTTGGGGCGTCATATCGGGAGCTGCGGACCACTTAATCGCAACTTCCTTAAAACAGAAACACCGAAAATAAAGAGCAACACAGAAACAATAATAGGGAGAAGAGTGTTACGCATTGTCAGCCCCGGGCGAAAGAAAAGTTATTATTTTGTCGTTGACTCGCTTAACGCCACGAATCTAAAAAGCATGGTAGAAAGAACGATAAATAACCATAGTCATGTCGATATTTATTTGTCGCCGTCAACGCCAATCAGCATGACGCGCTCCTGACGTAACACATGGAAAAAAATCGATATTTCCCGCTTACAGTTTTTTCCTAAAGCCAGCGCTTCGTTTAGATGCCATGCTTAATCACGCTAATAACTTATAACGTAAAGCGAGGACATGATGAAAAAGACTCTAATCGCATTATCTGCACTTCTGCTGGCTTCTCCTGTTTTTGCCGCTACGACACACGCAACCGATAATGATGTCGCTGCCGCACATGAAAACGCAAATACAGCGAAAGAGAAATTACACCAGGCGCAGAATCAGGGTGAAGAGCAAAAACTGAAAGCAGAACACCACGCCGAAGGTAAACAGGATAATATCAGCAGCAAAGTTAGCGAAGGCTCGCAAGAAACCTGGCATAAAACCAAAGAAGGTACTGAAAAAGGCTGGAACGCCACGAAAGAAAGTGCTGAGCAGGGCTGGAATAAAACCAAAGAAGGCGCAGCCAGCGTAGAGAAGAAAATCAGCGAATAAATCTTTCGCCCTGATCATTAAAGAATAAAAAAGCCGCTTACGCGGCTTTTTTATTTCTGCTTTTCCCCGTCTGAACTTACCAGCTGTATTTCACTCCCAGCATGCCCTGGGTATCGCTGTAGCCTTTATCACCCAGTTGCACACCGACATTCCCCCAGACGCTTAAACGGTTATTCAGTTTACCTTCCACCCCGGTACGCACTTCACCCAGATTGCGCGCGCCGTCACGGCTGATTTTCACGCCATCCATCTTCACGCCGAAGGATTCGGTATTGTGGATCCAGTTCACTTCGACATAGGGCTGGAACTCACGCTGCTGTCCGTCATCCATTTTGTGATGACTGTTGAGGTACGTTTTCACCCCAAGACGCGTCTGAATGTTGCCATCACCTTCTGTTTCAATGCGCGTACCATCATGCCGGGTATGCGAATCCGATTTCACGCCCATCCAGGTGACCTGTGCCTGCGGCTGGATGTACCAGGTGTTCAGAGAACCCTGGCTGCCGCTGAACGTACCGGCTTTCAGGGTGTAACCCGCTTCCAGCGAGGCCGTCAGCCCTTTAGAGTCATAGCTGTCGCTCTCACGCTCGTCCGCATCCACCGTGTTGTCGAACCAGTTGTACAGCAACCAGCTATCAACATACGCCCCCGTGTTATCCACGGCATTCTGATACCAGGTTCCGTACAGACCGGCGCTGTAGCCGCTGGTACGTCCGTCTGAACCGTATCCTGCACGGTTACTCTGGGTGTTGCTGTGCTCATTGGCGTAACCGCCCATCACGCCGAGATGCCAGCGGTCCAGCCCATCCATACTCCACTGTGCAATGTCGCCGCCCAGTTGCAGCACGTAGCGATTGCTCTGTGTTTTCAGTTGGCCGTCCCCCGCCGAGGAACGTTCATGCCCGCCGACGTGGCGCATCCACATGCTGCCAGCCAGCCCTTCATCCTGGAGCGCATTGCTGTACTGCGGCTCGCCGAGACGATCGTGCAGACGGTGAGCAAACAGCGTGTTCGCAGCAGAAATATTGCTGGTATAGCTACCCGCTTCCGGTCGCAGAACATCCACCGTCCGCGGATCAACAACCGGCGGGTTGTCCGAATCAATCACACCATTCCATTTGCTGGTCAGATACCAGTTTTTCGCCGCCTCGCCGGTTCCCTTCGCCAGCGTGTAGACATACGCACCGGCCTCCACGGAGCCACGGGTCAGGGCGAATTGACCGGCTGAATTGCCCTCCACTTGCACCAGTTCAATGCCGTTGCGGGTCTGCGCGCCAATACCGCCGACATTATTGACGTCCACCCGCGTGTTACCGGAGGTATCGCCATGTACGGTCAGTTTGTCCGTGGCGGAATCATCACCGCCGAGGGCTGTGTTAAATACCATCAGACCGTCATTACCGTGGTAGTTACCGTTCACATCCAGGTGATTACCCGGCTGCATACCCGAACGCCCCAGGATCACAGTGCCGCTGTGAGTCAGATTGCCGCCGACTGTAAAGTCGGACACCTGCATCGTCCCGCCGCTCATCACATCCACATCCCCGGCGGTACGACCATACCCCGACAGGGTAGCGCCATCGTGAATATTTACCTGCTGGTTAGCCATATCGACGGCAGAATCGGCATCGCTACCCAGCGCAATCTCACCGTCGAGAATATCGGTGGTGCCCGTCCAGGAGGCCAAATCCTGTTTCAGTGTCAACACGCCGCTACCGGTCTTGGTCAGATTGCCTGTGCCGCTAATGGCATTGTCCAGCGTCCAGTCCGTGTCCGTCGCTACCGTCAACAGGCCGTTATCCGTCACAGAAGCAGTGCCAAGGTTCTGCTGTTCACTGACGGTCAGTTTGTTGTCTGTGTCGATATTGAACAGGCCGCTAAAACCGCTGTTATCCCCGCTGACGACCACATCTGACATGTTTGCCACATCAATGCCGCCCGCTCCGCTGAGGGTGTTCGTCAGCGTGCCGACAACGCCATTCAGGGTTAATGTCCCGCCGTCGACGATATCGCCGCTGCCTGCACCCAGCACATCATTTACGCTCACTTCCGCCCCGCTGCTGATGGTCGTTTTGGCCGTCAGGGCGGCGTTAGCACCATCAATCGTTAACAGGCCGCCGTTAACATTCAGCGCGCCGCTGCCGGTCAGACTTCCCTCGCTAAGCCCACCGTTCGACAGGGTCAGCGAGCCGCCATTTAGTGCTAAGGTAGAGTTTGACTGTCCTGTCAACGTACCCGCCGTCTGGGTTGTACCATTGAGATCGGCGGTCGCTCCACTACTGATGTGCAATTCGCTGGTCTCGCCCAACGCGCCATCGGCGTCGGTGCGCAACGTCCCTGCCTGTACCTGCGTGGCACCACTGTAGTCGTTCAGGCCGTTGGAGAGCGACACGACATCAGCCGTATTCACCGCCAGATTGCCGCTGCCGGAGATCGTCGCCGACATATCAGCGCCCGCACCCGTCGCCCCCGCATACGGCGACAGCACCAACGTTTGTCCGGAGAGAATATCCAACGCCTTCAGACCGTAGTTTACATACAGGCCATTACCCGGTGCAGTGGTCAGGCGAAAACCATACTGCCCGTTCGCCACGGTCGTCCCGTTCTGCGCTATCTGAAGGGTTTTATCTGCCGCAATCGGCGCACCGTTTTGATCGGCAAGCGTCAGTGAACCACCCGACCCAAGCACAATCGACGCTTTCACCAGCTGTACGCCAATCCCGGTGTCATCCTGCTGGAGCAGGTTTGCGGTAGTATCTGGATTCGCCGCCGCGCCAGTATCGTTCCAGGGATCGGCAAGGTTTACTTTCACCGTGCCGGTACCGTCTGCCTGGTGTTCGCGTCCGTTGTACATTACCCCCGCTGCGCCGGCAACCAGGGTATTGACCGACACCAGACTGTCGGAGATCGTTGACCCCGGAAGCGTAACGTCAAAAGCCAGCGTGCCCCCATTAAAAAGTAGCCCCGTAAGATCCTGCGTACCGCTGACGGTTGTGGTGTTCCCCGCACTGCTGATTAACAGCGATTGTGCCAATGACGAAGCGTTATTCCCGGAAAGCGCAAATGTGCTATTTCGCAACTCAACCGCTCCGCGAAAACTGTTGCCGACGGCAGGCGTAAAGGAAAAGACATCATCTCCAGCGTGCAGATTGACAGACATCAACCCCGTGCCGTTCAACACATTGCTAAAAGCAAAGTCATTAGTGCTGGTGTCGGTGGCACCGACAATTTCGAGCGTGCCATCACTGCCAATCGTCACTTCACTGCTGCCAAGGCCGGTTCTGTTAGCGCTAGATTGCTGAGCCGAGGTGAGCGTGCCGCCATTGACCAGGGTCTTCCCGCTGTAGGTATTGTCCCCCGTCAGTACGGTATGCCCGGCCTGATGAACAATCGTTCCCTGGCCGGTAATCGGCATAGCGAGCTGATATCCTCCCGCGGTGGAGGGATCGTTGGTGGTGTGATTGAGCACAAGAGAACCGGTACCCGAGCCAAACGTCACGCCGGTCACGCCGGAAATCACGCCCGCTCCGGCGGCGGCCTGTCCCTGAGCCGCGCCAATGTTCACTACGCCGGTGCTTGAGGCATTCTGCGCAATGAACAGTTTGCCATTCAGGTTAAGCGCGCCGCTGTTACTCAGGTTGAGAGTACCGTCGCCCACGGCGCCGACGGTGGCTGACGTCGCATCCAGACGCGATCCGGCGCCATTGATATTCACCGTCCCCTCGCCGCCATTTGCCGCCAGGCTCACCGCGCTGGCAACCACTTTCCCACCCGACTGAATATCCAGTATCCCTGTCGCGGAATGACCCACGTTGAGTTTTTTGGTGACGTCACTGGCGTCAGCGATCCGCCATTCCCCGCCGTTACTGATATTCACTCGCCCGTAACCAGCAGGCGAACGTCCCAGCATACTGTCGGCGCTACTGCGTACAATGGCAGAGTCAGAGATATTCAGCGTTCCCGAACCATAATCCCCGACCCGCAGCGCGCCGGTGCTCATTGTTGAATTCTGACCGCTAACGCTGACGGTTCCGACCCCGGCCTCAAAACTGCCAATCGTTGTCATACCGGCGTTCAGCGCACCGCCCTCTTCAATGTTAATCACTCCTGTGCCGCCATAACCAATATTCAGGTCCTGGAGCGCCCCCGAAGAATTCACTAAATTCCACAGTCCACCCGAACGGATCGTAGCGGACCCGTGACTGCCATTTGATCCGCCCAACACGCCCAACCCTGAAGTATTCACCACCGCAGCGTTGGAGATGGTCATGGTGCCGACACCGTACTCGGCAATGGTCATCGCTCCTGAACGTAACGAAGAGCCGGAACCATCGACGTTCACCGTACCGTTCGCCTGGGTGTTATCGCCGATAATGAGCTTGTAGACATCCGATCCTGCCACCACACCGCCCGCGAGAATATTCAGTGTGCCCACGCCGTTCATGCCGATGAAAGTGTAGTAATCCAGTGAATATCCCGTCGCCACGTTGACCACCTCGCCATTATCAATAATGGCCGAATAGGCGGGCAGAGAGGCCAGCAGCAGCAGTGACAGGGCACTACGTTTAAAAAGCGGTTGCAAAGCATGATGTTGTTGCGCGGAAGAGGACGTTGTTTTCAAAGATGAATGGGTTGATGACTGGCTTTTCCCTCTCACCAACTCGGAACAAACCTGAAATACCTTCAGAACTTCATTCCATATAACGCGATAATTTGTGTTCATAAAAAATGCTCATAATCTGATAAAATGTTTATATGCGGTGTAATTGTTTTTAATACGCAACATAGAATCGATAAGCTTCCCTCACCTGGAAATGGGAAATAGAGGGCTATTCAGAAATGAATTCTGAACAGTCTTAAATTAAATAATCTATTGGTGGTGTTATAATGATTTCACATATTGTCTCCGACAATAGTATCCATGCATGAGTAAATAACGAACATCCAGGTTCCACGATTTACTCTCCGGAGAGGGCGTTAATGAATCACAGACCATCGTCAGAAATAAAAAACAATATTATGCAAATATATAACGCGTATCCCTGTACAAAACATCCACTCATGCCAGTTGGTGACTGACAACACACGATAAATTCAGACCTTCTGGTGACGACCCGGGATCGGTTCGGCGGCAGCCATTGCGGCTTGCTGTTTGGTTAATAATGTTTATGTAATTCTTGCGCTCAGTTTTACACTCGCCTAAAAAGCTGTCAATACGCCCCCGGACTATTAGCCTGAACATTAATATCAGAAAATAATAATTAGTGAGCATAAATTCCTGGGAAGGACAGATGACGAAATTCTATTTTTCCGTATCATGAAAGGGGAAATAGAGAGGAACCCAGGATTTTTATATTGCGTAATAAGATTTTTAACATTTTGCCAGCGTGTAAAAACTACCTTTGAAAAGCACTTTTTGCTAAAAGCTTTTATGGCCCAATGTGGTAATTCCGGCTATCTGATTGTCTATAAAGAATATTTATGTTTTCATCGGGATGTGAGCGACCACTAAAAAGCGAACCCGAACATGTAAACCGCCTAACGTATTACTGCGTGAAAGATGAGGATGGGTGCGATGCAAACGGGCAATATCAGAAACCAGCGCCAGGCCAATGCCTGCTCCGGCTTCCGTTCCGGCATTTTCAAGACGATGGAACGGCAGCATTGCCTGATGAATCTGTTCATCTTCGATGCCAGGACCACTGTCTTCGACCTCCAGCACCACGGCCTCACCTTCCCGACGTAACCTGGCGGTCACCGTCCCTTGCGCCGGGGTATATTTCAGGGCGTTATCCAGCAAATTACCGCACAATTCCCCCAGCAGGACATCATCACCGTCTATCCATATCGCCTCCAGCACGCCTTCATAACCCAGGTCGATGCCTTTACTGCGCGCCTGCGCCAGTCGCGTGAAACAGCTCGTCTGCACCACCTCGAACAGATTGACCGGTGAAAACTGCCGCTCCCCCTGCTCTTTTCGCTTCACCGCTGAAAGCTGTAACAACCTTTCCGTCAGCAGGATGGTGTTGTCCAGCGTCGTACTCATCGCCCGTAAACTCTCGTGCCACTGCTGAGGCTGTTCGCTGGCAAGCGCCACGGCGGCCTGCGTTTTCAACACGGCCAGCGGGGTTTTCAGTTGATGAGAGGCATCGGCGCTAAACCGTTCCTGCCGGGAGATCAGCGCGCGCAGGCGATCGAGATAGCGGTTAAACGCGACGATCAGCAACCGCGTCTCCGACCAGGGCAGCAGTTCAGGTAACGGTGTCAGGAGTTCCGGTTCACGTCGCACCATCAGTGAGGAGAGCTGACGCATCGGCCGCAGCACGCGGCGCAGCAGCCAGCCGACCAGCACCAGCGTCAGCAGCACCAACAAACCCTGCGTTACCGATGACGAAAACAGCAGTTGTCCTGCCAGGTAACGCCGCGATTGTAGCGTCTCTGCGACGTAGATCTCCGCCATCCCGACAATGCCGCCCTCGTTTACCGGCTGCAACAGGCGCGCCACGCGAATGGCCTGCCCCTGATATTGCGTATGATAAAACCAGGCCAGCGCAGGGTAGAGTTGCGTGCGAGAGGTGGAAGGCGGCATTGCCGGCAGGTCGTCGTAACCCGAAATCACCTTCCCCGACGGGTCCACCACTTTATAGTACAGCCGGTCGTTCATGTTCAGTTCAAAGCTGTCCAGCACCACCCACGGAACATTGACCTCCAGCGTTGCATTGCGGACCACCAGCCGCTCCGCCACCGTGCGGGCAGACGACAGCAGCGTGCGGTCATAGGCCTGCGTTGCCGCCTGCAGGGCGCTGACGTAGCTGTTAAACGCCGACAGTCCCCACAGCAGAATCAACGGTAGACCAAGAAACAGCATCAATTGCAGGTATAACGACTGGGGTTTAACCCACCTCATTGCCGCACTCCAGCACGTATCCCAGCCCGCGGAGCGTGGTGATCCGCACATTGCTGCCCTGTAATTTTTTCCGCAGACGATGAATGTACAGTTCGATACTTTCGGGGCTGACCTCATCGTTCAGGCTGAAGACCTGTTCGAACAACTGCTGGCGCGATACCGGACGGGTTCTGCGATACATCAGCACCGTCAATAGCGCCAGTTCACGCGGGGTGAGCGCCAACGGTTGCTGCTGAAGCAAGAAATATCCTTCGTCATGGAATGCCAGATCGCCCAGTTGCTGAAGCTCCTGTACCTGTCCCGCACTGCGCCGGAGCAAAGCCCGCAGCCGGGCGTCCAGTTCCTCAAGTTCGAAGGGCTTGGGCAGATAATCATCCGCTCCGGCATTGAGTCCTTTTACCCGATCCGCCACCGCGCTACGCGCTGTCAGCAGCAGCACCGGCAGCGTCTGCGCACGCTTACGCAGACGCTGCACCACTTCCAGTCCGTCGATCCCAGGCATATTGATATCCAGAACCGCCAGCGCATAGGTTTCGCTATGCAGAAGATGGTCGGCAGCCAGTCCGTCGAACACACAGTCCACGGCGAATCCGTTCTGCACCAGCGCTTTTTCCAGCCAGTGAGCCAGCTCACGGTTATCTTCCGCCAATAAGAGACGCATATCACATCCTGTAAAGTTTCTGCCGCATTGAAAGGGAAATGAAAGGTTAATGTTTTAACAATCACGCAACTGAACCGCTACATGTTGGTTCACATAATCAAAAAATAATCTTCCGAACCCTACCATCCGGTTCTCCGGCGTGAGGATAAATAATGAAAAAACAGTTCGTTCGTACCCTTGCTGCAAGCGTTTTACTGATGAGCACCTCTGTCCTGGCGCAAGAAGCGCCGTCGCGTACCGAATGTATCGCCCCGGCGAAACCGGGCGGCGGCTTTGACCTTACCTGCAAACTGATTCAGGTAAGCATGATGGAAACCGGCGCTATCGAGAAACCGATGCGCGTCACCTACATGCCAGGCGGCGTGGGCGCAGTCGCCTATAACGCGATCGTCGCGCAACGGCCCGCCGAAGCGGGGACGGTCGTGGCGTTCTCCGGCGGTTCGCTGTTGAACCTGTCGCAGGGTAAATTTGGTCGTTACGGCGTGGATGATGTGCGCTGGCTGGCGAGCGTCGGTACGGACTACGGCATGATCGCCGTGCGCGCCGACTCACCGTGGAAGTCACTGAAAGATCTGCTCACCGCGATGGAAAAAGATCCCAACAGCGTGGTGATTGGCGCCGGGGCCTCTATTGGCAGCCAGGACTGGATGAAGTCGGCGCTACTGGCGCAACAGGCTCACGTCGATCCGCACAAGATGCGCTATGTCGCCTTTGAAGGCGGCGGCGAACCAGTCACCGCACTGATGGGCAATCATGTACAGGTGGTTTCCGGCGATCTCAGTGAGATGGTGCCCTATCTGAGCGGCGATAAAATCCGCGTCCTCGCCGTCTTCTCTGAAAACCGTCTGCCCGGACAACTCGCCAATGTGCCTACCGCCAAAGAGCAGGGTTACGACCTGGTCTGGCCCATCATTCGCGGCTTTTATGTCGGCCCGAAAGTCAGTGATGCCGAGTATCAATGGTGGGTGCAGGCATTTGAAAAACTCCAGCAGACCGACGCGTTCAAAAAGCAGCGCGACCTGCGCGGCCTGTTCGAATTCAATATGACGGGTCAACAGCTTGATGAGTATGTCAAAAAACAGGTGACCGGTTACCGCGAGCAGGCGAAAGCCTTTGGCCTGGCGAAATAAAGATGGAGGCTCCGATGAGCGATCGTATTTTCGCCGGTATCTGGCTGTTGCTGTGTATCGCCGGGCTGTTTATCGCCTGGCAAATTCAGAGTGAATACAGTTACGAACCGGTCGGCCCGCGTCCGTTTCCGCTGGGGATTATCGCCCTGATGGCGCTGTGCGCGCTGGCACTCCTGTTACGCCATCCAGATGTTGTGGACTGGCCGCGCCGGCACGTCCTGCAAAAACTGTTAACCATGGTGATCGTCCTGTTGATGTACGCCTGGGGCTTTGAGTGGCTGGGCTTCCCTGTCGCCACCGCCATTCTGACGCTGGTGATTGGCATTCTGTTTGGCGCCACATTACCCGCCGCGGGCATTTCCGGCGCGATCCTCGGCGTCGCCCTGTGGTATGCCTTCGACCGCCTGCTTGATGTCACCTTACCGCTCGGCGCCTGGCTGAGTTAACGGAGAAACGATGGATACCTGGATATATCTTTCTCAGGGTTTTGCGGTGGCGATGACGCCGGAAAACCTGGTGATCGCGCTGATCGGCTGCTTCGTCGGCACCATTGTCGGTCTGCTGCCGGGTCTGGGGCCGATCAACGGCGTGGCGATCCTGTTGCCACTGGCCTTTGCTTTGCATCTGCCAGCGGAATCGGCGCTAATCCTGCTGGCAACGGTTTACATTGGTTGCGAATACGGCGGACGCATTTCGTCGATTTTGCTCAACGTGCCCGGCGATGCGGCGGCAATTATGACCGCGCTGGACGGCTACCCGATGGCGCAACAGGGGCGCGGCGGCGTCGCGCTCTCTATTTCAGCGGTCAGTTCCTTCTTTGGCTCACTGATCGCCATCGGCGGAATCATTCTGTTCGCCCCCTTACTGGCGCAATGGTCGCTGGCGTTTGGTCCGGCAGAGTACTTCGCGCTCATGGTTTTTGCGATTGCCTGTCTTGGCAGCATGATGGCGCAAAATCCGCTGAAATCGTTTCTGGCGGCGCTGATTGGTCTGGGACTGGCGACCGTCGGCGTTGACGCCAACACCGGGGTGTATCGCTTTACCTTTGACAGCGTGCATCTTTCTGACGGCGTGCAGTTTATCGTCGTGGTGATCGGCCTGTTCTCGGTTTCTGAAATCCTGCTGATGCTGGAACATACCAGCAGCGGGCAGAAACTGGTACGCAAAACAGGGCGCATGCTGTTCAACGCCAAAGAAGGCGCGCAGTGCGTCGGCGCGACGCTGCGCTCGTCGGTGATTGGCTTCTTCGTCGGCGTGCTGCCGGGCGCGGGTGCCACCATCGCCAGCGCCATCACCTACATGACCGAGAAAAAAATCAGCGGCAACAGCGACAGCTTCGGCAAAGGCGATATTCGTGGGGTTGCCGCACCAGAAGCGGCGAATAACGCGTCGGCCTGTGGCTCGTTTATTCCGATGCTGACGCTGGGCGTGCCGGGTTCCGGCACCACGGCCGTGATGATGGGTGCCCTAACCCTGTACAACATCACGCCGGGACCGGCGATGTTTACCGAACAACCGGATATCGTCTGGGGATTGATTGCGGCTCTGCTGATTGCCAACGTGATGCTGCTGGTGATGAACATTCCGCTGATCGGCCTGTTCACCCGGATGCTGACCATCCCACTGTGGTTCCTGGTACCGGCTATCGCGGCGGTTTCCGCTGTCGGGGTGTACGCCGTACACAGTACAACCTTCGATCTGGTGCTGATGGTCGCGCTCGGCGTGCTGGGCTACGTTCTGCGCAAAATGCACTTCCCGATGTCGCCGCTGATCTTAGGCTTTGTGCTGGGCGAAATGCTCGAACAAAACCTGCGCCGTGCGCTGTCGATCAGCAACGGCAATATGGCGATTCTGTGGGAAAGTAGCGTCACCAAAGTGCTGCTGGTGATGGCGGTGGCAGTCATTGTGATCCCGCCGCTGTTACGGATCCTCCGTAAGCGCCACACCAAACCGCAGGTGGATGTCGGGTAATGCCTCGCCGGATGGCGCTTCGCTTATCCGGCCTACCCGCAACCCAGGCCGCATAAAACACGCCGCGTTGTCATCCGGCAACAGTCTCAATTCTTAACATTCCTTCCGATAACCGCCTCAATCCGTTCCTTCATATAGGGAAAGAACGGATTCGAGGTGACACGCATTAACGTATCCAGCCCCACCAGCAGCGTGGAGGTCTCTCCGCGCAGCGCAATCGTGCCAATGCTCAGCCCATAGCGATTCAACACATCCGGCTCCAACCCATACAACGAATCGGTCAGTGGAAAGGGCACCGCCACATGCGACAACGAATACATCTCCTGCGGCCAGGCCTCCTGTAACGGCTGAACCTGCACATCACGCGTTCCGGCGAGGGTGTCACGCGCCACCACGGCCAGCGTTTCTGCCGTGGCATTAGTGACCACCGTTGTGCGGTAAGCTCGCGGTACGGAGGGCAGCAACGTCGCGGCGGCGGTATAAGAAGATGTCCGCAGCAGAGGGCGCAGGTTAGCCGCCTGATTGATATCAAACAGCACCAGTTCGCTGCCGTTAGGTCCCAGATAGCGATACAACGACTCCACTACCGCCTGGGTGCTGACGGTGGAATCCATTACCGACTGGAAGGTCAGCACCGGCGGCAGATCGTGAAGTCGCATAGTCTGCGCATCCTGCACAATTTGCTGCTGTAGCGCTTTGGTCAGCAGATAAGACTGCCGCGCCGCATTGACAGGAAACGAATTGTATTTGAAGGGGTTAAATTCTGGCGTGACGTTGAGCCACGCGGCTTTGGCAAACGCGGGAAACAGCGCCGGCAGTCCCGCCAGCCCGGCAAAACGGGCGAAGGAGGTGACGCCAATCATCGGCGACAGCAACACCACCTGACGCGGACGTCGCAGCGTGGCGTCGTCCAGACTGTCCAGCGTGTATTTCAGCGCCAGCGCGCCGCCGTTAGAGTACCCCACCAGATGCAGCGGCACCTCGTTACCCGCCAGTCTCGTCGCCTCACGCACCGCCAGACGTGTCGCGGCCAGCCACGCTTCCCAGTCGACCGCCGTTAACGCGCCTGGCGCGGTACCGTGTCCGGGCAGGCGTGGCACCACGGCGATAAATCCCTGCTGCTGGTAGATCCGGGCGATATCTTTCAGGCTGTAGGGCGAGTCTGTCAGGCCGTGGAGCATCACGGCAACGCCGCGCGGTTTGCCTTGCGGCATCAACACGAATGAGCGGTTCCAGTTGGGGGTAAATTGCGCCGGAGCAACCCGACTGCCCAACCAGAAACGGTTGATCGGCGTCTGCTCATCCGGGCTCAGCGTATCGCCCACCTGTTTTTGTAGATCGGCAAACAGCGCCGCTTCCCGTACCTGATACTGCGCAAAGGTGGCGTTATCCAGCGCCGCCGCGCTCATTTCATTCCCGTGCCAGGTATGCCAGGAATGAAGATCAGGCCCACTCTCTGTCTGATACACCCGCACGCCGAGAAAAATAATCAGTACCACCAGCAGCGTCAGCACCACGTGTTTGATCAGCGCCAACAGGCCGGAACTGACCCACTTCACCCGACGGAAGAGGTTTTTAAGCAACATGTTTATCCCGAACCTCGCTCATCAGACACACCGCAACCGGCGTTAGTGTAGGCTAACCGGCGGTTTCCTCAACCTTTTCCGCCCTTTTCTCCCGATACGCATGCATTTATCCCTGCATTTAATAATGTTAAGTATTTGTTGTTTTTGATCACAAAAAAGAAACAAAAAGTTCATTTTGTGCGCGTTTTATAAAAATGTAGATATTTTTAATTTATGGCTACGAAATGAGCTTCGCCATGTCTCCCTGACCATCTACTGAGAGGATCGATTCTGATGAATGCACTGACTGCCGTTAAACCAAACGCTGAAGATCCAGGCCAACCTGGCAACGGATTTACGCTGAAACCGTCAGCCCAATCCCCACGTCTGCTGGAGCTGACCTTTTCCGCCCGGACGACAGAACACTTTCTTCGGCAGGTCGCGCAATGGCCGGTGCAGGCACTGGAATACAAATCGTTCCTGCGCTTCAAAGTGGGCAAGATCCTTGACGATCTGTGCGACAACCAGCTGCAGCCGCTGCTGCTGAAAACGCTGCTGGATCGCGCAAAGGGCGCGTTGCTGATCAACGCAGAAGGCATCGATAACGTGGCGCAGGCTGACGATATGGTCAAACTGGCAACCGCGGTGGCCCATCTGGTTGGACGCTCCAACTTTGATGCCATGAGCGGTCAGTATTATGCGCGCTTTGTGGTAAAAAACGTCGATAACTCAGACAGCTATCTGCGTCAGCCACACCGCGTAATGGAGTTGCATAACGACGGCACCTACGTCGAAGAGATCACCGATTACGTGCTGATGATGAAAATCGACGAGCAAAACATGACCGGCGGCAACTCGCTGCTGCTGCATCTTGACGACTGGGAACATCTTGACGAGTACTTCAGCCACCCACTGGCGCGCCGTCCGATGCGCTTCGCTGCGCCGCCCAGCAAGAACGTCAGTCATGATGTGTACCACCCGGTATTTGACGTCGACCAACAGGGCCGCCCGGTTATGCGCTACATCGACCAGTTTGTGCAGCCAAAAGATTTTGAAGAAGGTGTCTGGCTGAGCGAGCTGTCTGATGCGCTGGAAACCAGCAAAAGCATCCTGTCCGTTCCGGTTTCGGTGGGTAAATTCCTGTTGATCAACAACCTGTTCTGGCTACACGGTCGCGATCGTTTTACCTCGCACCCGGACCTGCGCCGCGAACTCATGCGTCAGCGCGGCTACTTCGCTTATTCCACCCACCACTACCAGACGCATCAGTAAGCGTGAAGGAACAAGCGGATGTATGATTTTGTGATTATTGGCGGCGGCATTATTGGCATGTCGACCGCCATGCAGTTAAGTGAGGTCTATCCGGACGCTCGCATCGCGCTGCTGGAAAAAGAGTCCGGCCCGGCCTGTCATCAGACGGGCCACAACAGCGGCGTGATCCATGCCGGGGTCTATTACACTCCCGGCAGTCTTAAAGCGCAGTTTTGTCTCGTCGGTAACCGTGCGACCAAAGCCTTTTGCGATCAAAACAGCATCCGCTACGACACCTGCGGCAAGATGTTGGTCGCCACCTCTGAACAGGAAATGGAACGGATGCGCGCCCTGTGGGATCGCACCGCCGCGAATGGCTTAGAACGCGAGTGGCTGAATGCGCAGGAATTGCGCGAGCGCGAACCAAACATCACCGGACTCGGCGGCATTTTTGTGCCGTCCAGCGGGATCGTCAGCTACCGGGAGGTCACGGCGGCGATGGCGAAAATCTTCCAGGCCAGAGGCGGCGAAATTATCTACAACGCCGACGTCAGCGCTCTGAAAGAGCACGCCTCGGGCATGGTCGTGCGTACCCGCCAGGGACAGGAATTTGAAGGGTCGACGCTAATTACCTGCTCCGGACTGATGGCCGATCGGCTGGTGAAAATGCTCGGCGTCGAGCCAGGCTTTATCATCTGCCCGTTCCGTGGCGAGTACTTCCGCCTGGCGGCGGAACACAACCATATCGTCAACCATTTGATCTACCCGATTCCCGATCCGGCGATGCCGTTTCTCGGCGTCCATCTCACCCGCATGATCGACGGCAGCGTCACGGTTGGGCCAAATGCGGTGCTGGCGTTTAAGCGCGAGGGCTATCGCAAACGCGACTTTTCGCTCAGCGATACGCTGGAGATCCTCGGTTCTTCCGGCATTCGTCGGGTTCTGCAAAACAACCTGCGCGCCGGTTTAAGCGAAATGAAAAACTCGCTGTGCAAGAGTGGCTATCTGCGACTGGTGCAAAAGTACTGCCCGAGCCTGACGCTAAACGATCTGCAACCGTGGCCTGCAGGCGTCCGCGCTCAGGCCGTTTCGCCGGACGGCAAGCTGATTGACGATTTTCTGTTTGTCACCACACCGCGATCGATCCACACCTGCAATGCCCCCTCCCCTGCGGCGACGTCAGCGCTGCCTATCGGCGCACACATCGTCAGCCAGGTACAAACGCTGCTGGCAAACCAGAGCAACCCCGGACGCACGCTGCGTGCGGCACGTAGCGTGGACACCTTACACGCCGCTTTCACCCGTTAACCTTTTTTCAGACAGGAAGCCATCATGCAACTAAACGATCCGACGTTGTTCCGTCAGCAGGCCTTGATCGACGGCCAGTGGCGCGATGCCGATAGCGGCGAAGTCATTGCGGTGACCAACCCGGCCAACGGCAAGACGCTGGGCAGCGTGCCGAAAATGGGCAGCGCGGAAACCCGCGATGCCATTGAGGCCGCTAACCGCGCGCTGCCCGCCTGGCGCGACCTCACCGCCAAAGAGCGGGCGAATATTCTGCGTCGCTGGTTCAATCTGATGCTGGAGCATCAGGACGATCTCGCCCGCCTGATGACCCTGGAACAGGGCAAGCCGCTGGCAGAAGCCAAAGGGGAAATCAGCTATGCCGCCTCCTTTATTGAGTGGTTTGCCGAAGAGGGCAAACGCATTTATGGCGACACCATTCCCGGACACCAGGCCGACAAACGCCTGATCGTCATTAAGCAACCGATTGGCGTTACTGCCGCCATTACGCCGTGGAACTTCCCGTCAGCGATGATCACCCGCAAAGCCGGTCCGGCACTGGCGGCTGGCTGCACGATGGTGCTTAAACCCGCCAGCCAGACGCCGTTCTCCGCGCTGGCGCTGGCGGAACTGGCAAACCGCGCCGGGATCCCGCCGGGCGTATTCAGTGTTGTCACCGGTTCGGCGGGCGCGGTCGGTAACGAACTGACCCACAATCCGCTGGTGCGCAAACTGTCGTTCACCGGTTCGACGGAGATTGGTCGTCAGTTGATGGAACAGTGCGCCAAAGACATCAAAAAAGTCTCTCTGGAGTTGGGCGGTAATGCGCCGTTTATCGTCTTTGACGATGCCTGCCTCGATAAAGCGGTTGAAGGCGCGCTGGCGTCCAAGTTCCGCAACGCCGGACAGACCTGCGTCTGCGCCAACCGTCTGTATGTGCAGGACGGCGTTTATGAGCGCTTTGCGGAGAAGCTGCAACAGGCGGTGGAAAAACTGCATCTCGGTGACGGTCTGGCACCCGACGTCACTACCGGCCCACTGATTGATGAGAAAGCGGTCGCCAAAGTGCAGGAGCATATTGCCGATGCGCTGGAAAAAGGGGCGCGCATCATCACCGGCGGAAAACCGCACGCGCTGGGCGGTAATTTCTTCCAGCCCACCATTCTGGTGGACGTGCCAGACAACGCAAAGGTCGCCAAAGAAGAGACCTTCGGTCCATTGGCTCCGCTGTTCCGCTTTAGTGATGAAGCCGACGTTATCAGACAGGCCAACGACACCGAGTTTGGTCTGGCGGCCTATTTCTACGCCCGCGATTTGAGCCGCGTCTTTCGCGTTGGCGAGGCGCTGGAGTACGGCATCGTCGGCATTAATACCGGCATTATCTCGAACGAAGTCGCGCCGTTTGGCGGGATCAAAGCCTCCGGTCTTGGCCGTGAAGGTTCCAAATACGGCATCGAAGATTACTTAGAAATCAAATACCTGTGCATTGGCCTTTCATAATAAATCAACTGGAGAACACCTGATGAGCACCAATAACGAATTAATGCAGCGTCGCGCTCATGCCGTCCCGCGTGGCGTAGGACAAATTCATCCGATCTTTGCCGCGCGCGCGGAAAACTGCCGGGTCTGGGATGTGGAAGGCCGTGAATTCCTGGATTTTGCTGGCGGCATCGCGGTGCTGAACACCGGACACCTGCACCCGCAGATCGTCTCGGCAGTCGAAGCGCAACTGAAAAAACTGTCCCACACCTGCTTCCAGGTGTTGGCCTATGAGCCGTATCTGCAACTGTGCGAAATCATGAACCAGAAAGTGCCGGGCGACTTCGCCAAGAAGACCCTGCTGGTCACCACCGGTTCCGAAGCGGTAGAAAACGCTGTGAAGATCGCCCGCGCGGCAACGAAACGCACGGGGACGATCGCCTTTAGCGGTGCATACCACGGTCGCACTCACTACACCCTGTCGCTGACCGGGAAAGTGAACCCGTACTCCGCCGGAATGGGGCTGATGCCGGGTCACGTCTATCGCGCGCTCTATCCGTGCGCCCTGCACGGCATTAGCGAAGATGACGCCATCGCCAGCATTCACCGCATCTTTAAAAATGATGCCGCGCCGGAAGATATCGCCGCCATCGTGATTGAACCAGTACAGGGCGAAGGCGGTTTCTACGCCGCCTCCCCGGCCTTTATGCAGCGCCTGCGCGCGATTTGCGACGAACACGGGATCATGCTGATTGCCGATGAAGTACAGAGCGGTGCGGGGCGTACCGGTACGCTGTTTGCGATGGAGCAGATGGGCGTGGCACCGGACATCACTACCTTCGCCAAATCCATTGCCGGGGGCTTCCCGCTGGCGGGCGTCACCGGACGCGCCGACGTCATGGACGCCATCCCGCCGGGTGGACTGGGCGGCACCTATGCCGGTAACCCAATTGCCTGCGCCGCCGCGCTGGCGGTCCTGAACATTTTCGAGCAGGAAAATCTGCTGCAAAAAGCCAACGAACTCGGCAAAACCCTGCGCAACGGTCTGCTGGCGATTGCCGAAACGCATCGTGAAATCGGCGATGTCCGTGGAATGGGGGCGATGATCGCCATCGAACTGTTTGAAGACGGCGACCATAACAAGCCGGATGCAAAACTGACGGCAGAGATCGTCGCGCGCGCCCGCGACAAAGGTCTGATCCTGCTCTCCTGTGGGCCGTACTACAACGTGCTGCGCATCCTCGTTCCGCTCACTATTGAAGAGGCGCAAATCCGCCAGGGGCTGGACATTATCGCCCAGTGTTTTGATGAGGTGAAACACGGTTAACACGCCTGTAGCGCTGCCGGACAAGATGCCTCGGCGTCTTGTCCGGCCTGGAAAACCTCTCCTCTGAAGGCCGGATAAGGCGGAGCCGCCATCCGGCAAACGGTTCAATAACAATAAAGAGGTCATAAGATGGGGCAACTGTCGCAATCACATGATTTAGGGGGCGGGCTGAAATCACGCCACGTCACCATGCTGTCTATTGCCGGGGTTATCGGCGCAAGTCTGTTTGTGGGTTCCAGTGTGGCGATAGCCCAGGCCGGGCCCGCGGTCCTGCTGGCCTATCTGTTCGCCGGATTACTGGTGGTGATGATTATGCGGATGCTGGCCGAAATGGCCGTCGCCACGCCGGACACCGGTTCCTTTTCCACGTACGCCGATAAAGCCATCGGACGCTGGGCAGGCTACACCATCGGCTGGTTGTACTGGTGGTTCTGGGTGCTGGTGATCCCGCTTGAAGCGAATATCGCCGCCATCATCCTCAATTCCTGGGTCCCCGGCGTCCCGATCTGGCTGTTCTCGCTGGTCATCACGCTGGCGTTAACCGGCAGTAATTTGCTGAGCGTCAAAAACTACGGTGAGTTTGAGTTCTGGCTGGCGCTGTGCAAAGTGATTGCCATCCTCGCCTTTATCGCGCTGGGTGCCGCGGCGATCAGCGGTTTTTACCCTTACGCTGAAGTCAGCGGTATTTCGCGCTTGTGGGATCACGGCGGCTTTATGCCGAACGGCTTTGGCGCGGTGCTAAGCGCCATGCTGATCACCATGTTCTCCTTTATGGGCGCTGAGATTGTTACCATCGCCGCTGCCGAATCCGACACGCCGGATAAGCACATCGTCCGCGCCACTAACTCGGTCATCTGGCGTATTTCGATCTTTTATCTGTGTTCGATCTTTGTCGTCGTCTCCCTGATTCCGTGGAACATGCCGGGTCTGAAAGAGGTAGGTTCCTATCAGTCGGTGCTGGAACTGCTGCATATTCCGCATGCCAAACTGATCATGGACTGTGTGATCCTGCTGTCGGTAACCAGTTGCCTGAACTCTGCGCTGTATACCGCGTCGCGAATGCTCTACTCCCTGAGCCGCCGTGGCGACGCGCCAGCCATGATGGGTAAAATCAATCGCAGCAAAACCCCCTGGGTGGCGGTGTTACTCTCGACAGGCGCGGCGTTTTTAACCGTAGTCGTGAACTATTATGCCCCGGCAAAAGTGTTTAAGTTCCTGATTGACAGCTCCGGCGCTATCGCCCTGCTGGTGTATCTGGTTATCGCCGTTTCTCAGCTGAGGATGCGCAAAATCCTGCTGGCGGAAGGCGGCGAGATCAAACTGAAAATGTGGCTCTATCCATGGCTGACCTGGCTGGTGATTGGCTTTATCATCTTTGTGCTGGTTGTGATGCTCTTCCGCCCGGCGCAACAGCTGGAAGTGATTTCCACAGGGTTGCTGGGGCTGGGGATTATTTGCACCGTGCCGATTATGTCGCGCTGGAAAAAACTGGTATTGTGGCAAAAGACACCGCTGCAAAATACCCGTTAAATGATTTCCCGGCGCAGGCCGGGAACACGATTCAGGAGTAAGACCATGACCGCCATTTCCCATCCGACGGCCATAGATGGATACCGCTGGCTGAAGAACGATATTATCCGTGGTGTTTATCAACCTGATGAAAAACTGCGCATGAGTTTATTAACTTCACGCTATTCTCTTGGCGTTGGGCCGCTCAGGGAGGCGCTTTCTCATCTGGTGGCGGAACGGCTGGTCACGGTGGTGAATCAAAAAGGGTATCGGGTGGCGTCCATGTCAGAGCAGGAACTGCTCGATATTTTCGACGCCCGGGCCAATATGGAAGCCATGCTGGTAAGTCTGGCGATTGAACGCGGCGGTGACGAATGGGAAGCTGAGATCCTCGCCCGCGCCCACATGCTCAGCAAGCTAGAGGCCAGCGACGCCAGCGAACACCTGCTGGATGAGTGGGATTTACGCCATCAGGCATACCATACCGCTATTGTTGCCGGATGCGGTTCGCAGTATCTGCTGCAAATGCGTGAACGGTTGTTTGATCTCGCGGCGCGCTATCGGTTTATCTGGCTGCGAAAAACGGTCTTGTCGGTTGAAATGCTGGAGGATAAACACATTCAGCATCAGACGCTAACGGAGGCAATTCTGGCGCGCGATGCGACGCGCGCCAGTGAACTCATGCGCCAACATTTACTGACGCCGATACCTATTATCCAGCAGGCCATGACCGGTAAACTACTGGCGCAAAAATCCTGACGGCGCTTATTCTTCCGGAATACGCAGCACCTGGCCGGGATATATTTTATCCGGGCTTTTAAGCATCGGCTTATTCGCCTCAAAAATTTTGTTATACAGGTTGGCATTGCCGTAAACCTGTTTCGAAATAGCGCTCAGGGTATCGCCGGATTTCACCGTGTAGAACTGACTCTCGGCGGCAGGCGCGTCGGTTTTAACCTGATCCTCCACGCTGGCAATCCCGGAAATATTCCCGACCGCAATCAGGATTTTTTCTTTCGCTTCCTGACTTAATCCGTCACCCGTCACCGTCGCCTTGCCATCAGCAATTTGTACATTCACCTTGTCAGCGTCCGGAATACCGGTTTTATGCAGATGGTCCTGCACCTTTTTTGCTAAATCGTCTTTATCGTGATTACCGGTTACTGCATCCCACAGTTTTTCCCCGGCGTCTTTTACAAAGTTGAAAAGTCCCATATCCACCTCGATCGTTGACAATAAACACTCAGGAAGTGTAGCAGAAAGTTTCGCTTAAAATTCTGACGGCGCGGCGACCGGTGTGGCCCGATAACGTCACGCTATCGGGCGGTATCATGGCGGTTAAGAAAGAGATGAAGGACGGGTTTGCACCCAGAACGCGTGAATCAAACCCGGAATATAGCCCAGTAACGTCAGAACTATATTAAGAATGAACGCCCAGCCGAATCCTTTACCCAACAGGACCCCCAGCGGCGGCAGAATGATCGTAAATACAATTCTCCAGAAACCCATATACACTCCAAAAAAAAAATTACTCATTGTTTAAAAAGGGATTTTATCCCTAAGCGTAGCGAGCTTAGCGGAGATCGCCAGTTATCACTCTCGCTTTTACCCTCTTTTACGATTTTTACACTGGCAGTCGCTTCATTTTTATTTTAGACTTTACTTAATTTAGAAAACACTAAAATAAAGATGAGCGAACTCGAACAACTCCAGGCCAGCGCGGAACAGGCGGCGGCCCTGCTGAAAGCGATGAGCAACCCTAAGCGACTGCTGATCCTGTGTATGCTTTGCGGCTCACCGGGCACCAGCGCGGGCGATCTGGCACGCGCCACCGGGTTAAGTCCCTCGGCCACTTCACAGCATCTGGCAAAAATGCGCGAAGAAGGGCTGATTGGCAGCCAGCGCGATGCTCAGCGCATCCTCTATTTCATTAAAAATGCAGCGGTGAATTCACTCATTGCCACATTGAAAAACGTCTATTGTCCATAAGGAGTGAACATGACCATCGGAACGATTTCCCCGCGCGACGCAAAGGCCCGTATTGAGCAAGGCGCCAGACTGATTGATATTCGCGATGCCGACGAATATCTGCGTGAACATATTCCGCAGGCCCATCTCGCACCGCTGAGTACGCTCGAACAGGGGGGCTTTCCTGCCAGGCTGCGAGGTGAATGCGTCATTTTCCATTGTCAGTCCGGAAAACGAACGCAAAACAATGCGGCTACCTTGCAGGCTCTTGCCGCACCGGCTGAAGTCTTGCTGCTGGAAGGGGGCATTGACGGCTGGAAAGCGGCGGGTTTCCCCACGGCAGAAGATAAATCACAGCCGCTTCCGCTGATGCGTCAGGTACAAATTGCCGCAGGCGGGCTGGCCTTACTGGGCGTGGTGTTGGGGTATAGCGTCAACAGCGGCTTTTTCCTGCTCAGCGGTTTTGTAGGCGCGGGGTTGCTGTTCGCCGGACTGACTGGTTTTTGCGGCATGGCGCGACTGCTCGACAAAATGCCGTGGAATCGCCGTCCTCAATAATGACGGGAAATACGCGGTGAGGAACACCTCACCGCTTACAAAATTAGATCAGAAAATCGTCCAGCGATTTACCTGCCGCCAGTGCCTGGGCAATCGGTTTTGGCGTACGCCCCTGACCGGTCCAGGTTTTACTTTCCCCGTTAAGATCGGTATAGCGATATTTCGCCGGACGCGGCTGGCGTTTTTTACCCACTCGCATGGCCGCGGCGTCATTGCTGAATAACTCTTCCGGGCTAATTCCGTCGGCCTTCATCATTTCCAGCAAAGTATTAATTTTCTGCTGCTGTTCAGCGCGCTGACGCTGTAACTGTTCTTCTTCTTCACGTCTTTCTTTAGTGACGACCCTGAATTTCTCCAGCATTTCTTCAAGAACGTCAATGGAGAATTCGCGAGCCATGGCGCGTAATTTACGAATATTATTTAAGTTCTGTAACATCAAATTCATAATAATTAAAATCCTTTAACGCAAAAACAAATTATTACACTGCGCAGTCTATTATATTGTTAGAACATTTTCCAGCCCCTGGAATATAACAGAGGAAATACCACCTCCCGTTAATATACGCTAAATAATATTCCGGCTCATTTTCTCATTCTCTGACGAATAACCTCCATATCGGCTCATCGAACATAGAATGCGGTTTTTGCCTTACAGGGAAATCCCTCAATCAGAACACCAACATAACATATTGATTTTTAATGATTTAAAATACACAAACAACAAAAACTCTATCCGGTACAAAAATCAGGCGGTTACAGAGTATTTTATCGACAAAAAGCGTCAAAATAAAAATATTTCGCTAGTTGATAGTTACAATACAGCAATATACTCTAGCATCAAGCAAAAACACCACAACAAACCACTAAAACGAACTTATTTAACGGCAATTTTACCCCTTTTTTACAAGGAGCATCAGCATGTTCTCACCACAGTCACGCTTGCGTCATGCTGTAGCAGACACGTTCGCGATGGTTGTTTATTGTTCTGTCGTGAACATGTTGATCGAGATCTTCCTCTCCGGAATGACCTTTGAGCAATCACTTTCGTCCCGACTGGTCGCCATTCCGGTCAACATTCTGATCGCCTGGCCCTATGGAATGTATCGTGATCTCTTTATGAAGGCGTCGCGTAAAGTGGGTTCTGCGGGGTGGCTGAAAAACCTGGCGGATGTACTGGCTTATGTCACCTTCCAGTCCCCGGTTTATGTCGCTATTCTGCTGACGGTGGGCGCTGACTGGCATCAAATTACCGCCGCAGTCAGTTCTAATATCGTAATATCGATGATGATGGGGGCGGTATATGGCTATTTCCTCGATTATTGCCGCCGCCTGTTTAAGGTGAGTCGCTACCAACAGGTTAAAGCCTGAAACGACTTTGCGACTGGCTGTGCCAGTCGCTTAATTAACTCGCCTCGCCAAACAGTCCATTCAAATAACGCTCAAGCGCAATACGCGAACTAAAGCCGTGAGGAATGCCGTAGTGTTCGTGGGTGTCCCCGGCTAAATAAAGCGGAAAATGCTGATAATGGTCGCAGGTTTTAATTTCAGATGCCGGTTCAGCCAGCGAAGAACTGCGCTCTTTTAATGTCGGATGAATCACCAGCGCAGTGCGTCCCATACGCGCTTCGCGATTAACATAGACATAATTCTCGCCACGTCGATAACCGTACGTTTTCTGTGTTACCACATCAACGGTAAACCCCACTTTTTCAAGTACGCGCGCCACCTCGTCAGGTCGTAAATACATATTTTTTCCTCGTTATCTTTTACTGCGGGCTTACCTTACCTGATTCAGCATTGGCAACGCTTTCAGAAAAGTCCATAAACGCGCAATAACGCCGTGAGGCGTCTCAGAAGTTAAAAATATCGACTAAACTGAAAGTCACATCGAAATCACTGGAGGATCATATGTTTAACCGACCGAACCGAAACGACGTAGATGATGGTGTGCAGGATATTCATAATGACGTCAATCAATTAGCCGACAGTCTGGAAGCCGTACTGAAGTCATTGGGCAGCGATGCGAAGGATGAAGCAGATACCGCACGGCGTAAAGCACAGGCGCTACTGAAAGAGACGCGTGCGAAAATGCACGGCCGGACGCGCGTGCAGCAAGCCGCCCGTGACGCCGTAGGCTGCGCTGATACGTTTGTGCGTGATAAACCCTGGTGTAGCATCGGTACGGCGGCGGCGGTGGGGATCTTTGTCGGTGCGTTGCTGAGTCTTCGACGCTAAGGATGAGGCCGGTGCCGGATAGCGTTTACGTTTATCCGGCCTGGCATAAACTCGACTAAAGCGCTGACTGAATGGCCTGTCGCAACCGCTTTGCCACCTGGCACGCGATTTCAGGCGAAGCGATGTTAGTGAACGACAGCAAAATCCCTCCCATCCCCGATGTATTCAACCGCCAGCGACTCAGGGCCTGGACCGCCAGGCCCGCCTCATTGGCTTTGCGTACCGGCGCGATATCGTCACCGTCAACAGTAATCACCAGCTGTATCCCGCCCTGTTGGGGCACAACGTGAAATCCCTGTTCGCCGAGTGCCCTTTCCGTCCATTGCCTTCGCTGCGCATAGTGCTGACGCATTTTTTTCAGATGCCGCCAGAAATGCCCATCACGGATAAAATCCGCCAGCGTTTGCTGCCAGAGCAGCGGCACGCTACAGGCCATCCGTACCGCCTGCTGACGAAAACGACTCACCTGGTTTACTGGCACCACCAGCCATGCACAGCGCAAGGCGGGAAACAGCGATTTGCTGAACGTACCGGCGTAAATTACCCGCTGTGGCGCATCCAGACTTTTCAGCGGCGGCAGCGGTTTACCGTGATAACGAAACTCGCTGTCGTAATCATCTTCAATAATCCACGCCTGGGTATGTGATGCCCACTCCAGCAGTTGATGACGCCGGGCTAACGACAGCGCGACGCCAAGCGGGCTTTGATGGGCCGGAGTGAGTAGCGCAAAACGCGCATCCGGATAATCGCGGATCCCGGTCGCCACATTCAACCCGTCGTCATCGATCGGAACCGGCAGCAGCGCGACATTTTCCTGCTCAATCACCGGACGGATCAACGGAAAGCCGGGATCTTCAATCCACATGCCATCGCCCGGCGTGGCCAGCGCGCGCAGGATGAGGGTCATCGATGCCGCATAGCCTGAGGTGATAAAAATCTGCTCGGGCAGACAGTCAATACTGCGCGACACGCGCAGATAGTCCACGATTGCCTGGCGTAACACGGCTTCACCGCAGACGTCGCCGAGAGCCAGATCAAAACGCGTCTGCGTGCGCAGTCGTCGCCCCATCACCCGCGCCCAGATGTCTCGCGGGAAGAGATCCAGCGCAGGAAGCCCCATCTGGAAGGGCTGAGGAACGGTACTTTCTCCGGCAAAGACCACCGGTTCGCTGTACGTCTGTTCCGGATGCAACTGTGCGCTGACAAACGTTCCCGCCTGCCCTCGCCGCTCCAGCCAGCCCTGTGCCACCAGCTCCGCATAAGCGTTTTCCACCGTCGAGCGCGAAATACCCAGCTCCTGTGACCAGGTACGACTGGACGGTAGTCTGGCTCCGGGCTGGAGTTCCCCACGTTCAATGACCGTTTTTAACTGACGGGCAATTTGCTGATAGCGCGGCATATGGTCTGCTTTTTTCGTAAAAATATGGCTCTCTTTTGCAGTCCATTATAGTGCTACATTGCCTGCCATCAACATGAGGAGAAGCACCATGACGACGTTACGCCAGCCCTACTATGAACTCAGCCCTGAAGTCTATAACGTCCTGGTACAAGCGAAAACGGCACTGGAAAACAGCGCGCTGGATACCACGCTGATGGAATTGATTTACCTGCGTATTTCGCAGATCAACGGCTGCGCATTTTGCCTGGAAATGCACAGCAAGGCGCTGCGTAAATCGGGTGTCACGCAAAGTAAACTGGACGCGCTGGCCGGCTGGCGAGTGAGTCATCATTTCAGCGCGCAGGAACAAGCGGCGCTGGCGTGGGCTGAATCGGTGACCGATATCGCCAGAACCCATGCTGAAGATGACGTTTATCTGCCGCTGCTTACGCATTTTAGCGCTCGCGAAATCAGCGACCTGACCTTTGCGATCGGTCTGATGAACTGCTTCAACCGCCTGGCCGTTAGCATGCGGATGTAATCCGGCGATTTTTCAGCACAAACTCCCGCTCCCCGCCAGGCTCATCGGTGGGGAGTAATCAATCGATAATTCCCATATCTTGTATGGTTGAAACTTATTTCAACTACATCTAGTATTCCCTCTATCAGTACACACCCAAACCGACGCGTCTTATCGCGCCGTTCTTTCATTTTAAATGGAAATACGAATCATGCGCATTACTATTTACACTCGAAATGACTGTGTTCAGTGCCACGCCACTAAACGGGCGATGGAAAGCCGTGGATTTGAATTTGAGATGGTGAACGTCGATCTGGTGCCCGACGCGGCCGAGACCCTGCGTGCGCAAGGTTTTCGCCAGTTGCCGGTGGTCATTGCCGGCGAAACCCGTTGGTCAGGATTTCGTCCGGATATGATCAACCGTCTGCATCCAGAGCCTCGGGTAGCCAGCGCATGAACCCGCTCGTCTACTTCTCCAGCAGCTCCGAAAATACGCACCGTTTTATGCAGCGTCTGGGGCTGCCCGCCATTCGCATTCCGCTGAATGAACGCGAACGGATCCGGGTAGACGATCCCTACATTCTGGTGGTGCCTTCCTACGGTGGCGGCGGCACGGCTGGCGCAGTGCCGCGACAGGTGATCCGCTTTTTAAATGATGCTCACAACCGGGCGTTAATTCGCGGCGTCATTGCCTCTGGCAATCGTAACTTCGGCGAGGCGTATGGTCGCGCAGGGGAAGTGATCGCCCAGAAATGTGCCGTACCCTGGCTCTATCGTTTTGAACTGATGGGAACCCCCGCCGACATCGACAACGTTCGAAAAGGAGTAAGCGAATTTTGGCAACGACAACCGCAGAACGCGTAACGCAGGAATCGCTGGATTACCATGCGCTGAACGCCATGCTGAATCTGTACGATAAAGCAGGCCGTATTCAGTTCGATAAAGACAGGCAGGCGGTCGACGCCTTTTTTGCCGCCCATGTTCGCCCCCACTCCGTCACGTTTAGCAGTCAGGAGGAACGTCTGCAAACGCTGGTGCGCGAAGGGTATTACGACGAAAGCGTTCTGGCACGCTACGATCGCGCTTTCGTGGTGTCGCTGTTTGCCCGCGCTCACGCCAGCGGTTTTCGTTTCCAGACCTTCCTCGGTGCCTGGAAGTTTTACACCAGCTACACGCTGAAAACCTTTGATGGCAAACGCTATCTGGAACACTTTGAAGACCGGGTGGTGATGGTTGCGCTCACACTTGCGCAGGGGGATGAAGCGCTGGCGTCACAACTCACCGATGAGATGCTCTCAGGGCGTTTCCAGCCCGCCACGCCCACCTTCTTAAACTGCGGTAAACAGCAGCGCGGCGAACTGGTCTCCTGCTTCCTGCTGCGGATTGAAGATAACATGGAGTCGATCGGTCGGGCGGTGAACTCCGCGCTTCAGCTCTCCAAACGCGGCGGCGGCGTGGCGTTTTTACTCTCTAACCTGCGCGAAGCCGGTGCGCCCATCAAGCGCATCGAAAACCAGTCCTCCGGGGTGATCCCGGTGATGAAGATGCTGGAAGACGCCTTTTCCTATGCCAACCAGCTAGGCGCGCGTCAGGGGGCGGGGGCGGTCTATCTGCATGCGCATCATCCGGATATTCTGCGTTTCCTCGATACTAAACGCGAAAACGCCGACGAAAAGATCCGCATTAAAACGCTCTCACTGGGGGTAGTGATCCCGGACGTCACTTTCCGCCTGGCCAAAGAGAATGCGCAGATGGCGTTGTTTTCGCCGTATGACGTCGAGCGTCTTTACGGTAAACCCTTCGGCGATATCGCCATAAGCGAACGATACGACGAACTGGTCGCCGACGAGCGCGTGCGCAAAAAATACATTAACGCCCGCGACTTTTTCCAGACACTGGCAGAAATTCAGTTTGAATCCGGCTATCCCTACATTATGTATGAGGATACGGTGAATCGCGCCAACCCGATTGCGGGTCGCATTAATATGAGCAACCTGTGCTCGGAAATTTTGCAGGTCAACAGCGCCTCTACCTACGAGGAGAATCTTGACTACGCCCAGACCGGGCATGACATTTCCTGCAACCTCGGCTCGCTGAATATTGCCCACACCATGGATTCTCCGGACATTGGCCGGACGGTCGAAACAGCGATTCGCGGGCTGACGGCGGTGTCAGATATGAGCCATATCCACAGCGTCCCGTCGATTGCTGCCGGTAATGCCGCCTCCCACGCCATCGGACTGGGACAGATGAACCTGCACGGCTATCTGGCACGCGAAGGCATCGCCTATGGTTCGCCAGAAGGACTGGATTTCACCAATCTCTACTTTTACACCATCACCTGGCATGCACTGCATACGTCGATGCTGCTGGCACGCGAACGTGGACAGACGTTTGCCGGATTCGCACAGTCGCGCTACGCCAGCGGCGAGTTCTTCACGCAGTATCTGGATCAGAACTGGACGCCGAAAACCGAGAAAGTCCGGGCGCTGTTTGCCCGTAGCGGCATCACGCTGCCGACGCGTGAAATGTGGCGGTATCTGCGCGACGAAGTGATGCGCTATGGCATCTACAACCAGAATTTACAGGCGGTGCCACCGACCGGTTCGATCTCCTACATCAATCATGCGACGTCGAGCATTCATCCGATTGTCTCGAAAGTGGAGATTCGCAAAGAGGGCAAAACCGGGCGCGTCTACTATCCGGCCCCGTTCATGACCAATGAGAATCTGGATATGTATCAGGACGCGTATGAAATCGGCGCACAGAAAATCATTGATACCTACGCCGAAGCCACTAAACACGTCGATCAGGGCCTGTCGCTGACGCTGTTTTTCCCCGATACCGCCACCACCCGCGATATCAACAAAGCGCAGATCTACGCCTGGCGAAAAGGCATTAAGTCGTTATATTACATTCGCTTGCGACAGCTGGCGCTGGAAGGTACTGAAATTGAAGGCTGCGTCTCGTGCGCATTGTAAGGAGAGCAGTATGACATTATCACGCGTGAGCGCCATTAACTGGAATAAGATTCAGGACGACAAAGATCTCGAAGTGTGGAACCGCCTGACCAGCAACTTCTGGTTGCCGGAAAAAGTACCGTTGTCTAACGATATTCCAGCGTGGCAAAACCTGAGCGCCGCCGAGCAGCAGCTCACCATCCGCGTCTTTACCGGCCTGACGCTGCTCGACACCATCCAGAATATCGCCGGGGCCCCGTCGCTGATGGCAGATTCCCTGACACCGCACGAGGAGGCGGTGCTGTCGAACATCAGTTTTATGGAAGCGGTGCATGCCCGCTCCTACAGTTCCATCTTCTCTACGCTGTGCCAGACGAAAGATGTCGATGCCGCTTATGCCTGGAGCGAAGAAAATGCGCCGTTACAACAAAAGGCGCAGATTATCCTCGCGCATTACGCCAGCGACGACCCTTTAAAGAAGAAGATTGCCAGTGTGTTTCTGGAATCCTTCCTGTTCTATTCCGGCTTCTGGTTGCCGATGTATTTCTCCAGCCGCGGTAAGCTCACCAACACCGCCGATCTGATCCGGCTAATCATTCGTGACGAAGCGGTTCATGGCTATTACATCGGCTATAAATACCAGAAAGGACTGGAAAAACGCTCTCAATCCGAGCGTGACGAGCTGAAGGATTTTGCCCTCGAGCTGCTGATGGAACTGTACGATAACGAAGTCCGTTATACCGAAGAACTGTATGCCGACACCGCCTGGGCAGAGGATGTCAATGCGTTCCTTTGCTACAACGCCAACAAGGCGTTGATGAACCTGGGCTATGAGGCGCTGTTCCCGGCGGAAATGGCGGAGGTGAATCCGGCAATCCTGGCTGCGCTGTCGCCCAATGCCGACGAAAACCATGACTTTTTCTCCGGCTCAGGATCGTCATACGTGATGGGAAAAGCCGTCGAAACGGAAGACGAAGACTGGAATTTTTAACGGAAATTAATAGGGGAAATATCACGGCAATCATGATGGTAATATTTTAAGCAGATCACATTTTTATCACCCAATTATTTCAGGGTGATCTACACTCAATAGTGGTTGTCATATTCGCCTGAATTGCTGAAATTCAGGCGCGTTTTTAGTGGTCTTGACAAAAAATATTCACCGGCCGTGGTTTGCTCTCAGCCCTTATATCATGGGAAGTCCCGGCAATTTGCCTTCCTCTCTATTTCCCCTCATATCGCATTCAGGGTTGTCTCAGATTCTCAGTATGTTAGGGTAGAAAAAGGTGACTATTTCTATCAGGTATCATATCGACATAAATAAATAACAGGAATCTTTCTATTGCATGGCAATTAAATTAGAAGTGAAAAATCTATATAAAGTATTTGGAGAGCATCCACAGCGCGCCTTCAAATATATTGAAAAAGGACTTTCAAAAGAACAAATTCTGGAAAAAACAGGGCTATCGCTTGGCGTTAAAGACGCCAGTCTGGCCATTGAAGAAGGCGAGATATTTGTCATCATGGGATTATCCGGTTCGGGTAAATCCACAATGGTACGCCTTCTCAATCGCCTGATTGAACCCACCCGTGGACAGGTACTGATCGACGGCGTCGATATCGCCAAAATATCGGATGCCGAACTCCGCGAGGTGCGCAGAAAAAAGATTGCGATGGTCTTCCAGTCATTTGCGCTGATGCCGCACATGACCGTTCTGGACAATACCGCATTCGGCATGGAATTAGCCGGTGTAAGTGCTGAGGAACGTCGCGAAAAAGCGCTGGATGCCCTGCGCCAGGTGGGACTTGAAAATTATGCGCACGGCTACCCGGATGAACTTTCCGGCGGCATGCGTCAGCGTGTCGGTCTCGCCAGAGCATTAGCCATTAACCCTGACATCTTATTAATGGATGAAGCCTTCTCTGCGCTCGATCCCTTAATTCGTACCGAGATGCAGGATGAACTGGTGAAACTGCAGGCGAAACATCAGCGCACCGTCGTCTTTATTTCCCACGACCTTGATGAAGCGATGCGTATTGGCGACCGAATTGCCATTATGCAAAATGGCGAAGTAGTTCAGGTCGGTACACCGGATGAAATTCTGAATAATCCGGCGAACGATTATGTGCGTACCTTCTTCCGTGGCGTCGATATTAGCCAGGTCTTTAGCGCGAAAGATATTGCCCGCCGTAGCCCGGTGGGACTGATTCGTAAAACGCCGGGCTTTGGCCCCCGTTCAGCCCTGAAATTATTACAGGACGAAGATCGGGAATACGGTTACGTCATCGAACGCGGCAATAAGTTTGTTGGCGTGGTCTCCATCGACTCATTAAAAGCGGCATTAGGTCAGGCTCAGGGCATTGAAGGGGCGTTAATCGACGAGCCGCTGGCCGTAGATGCACAAACCCCACTTAGCGAGCTGCTCTCTCATGTCGGACAAGCGCCGTGCGCGGTGCCGGTTGTCGATGAGGAACAACAGTATGTAGGCATTATTTCAAAACGCATGCTGCTACAGGCTTTAGATCGCGAGGGGACAAACAATGGCTGATCAATCTAATCCGTGGGATACCGCACCAGCGGCTGAGAGCGCCGCACCATCCGCTGACGCCTGGAGCACGCCGTCCGGGACGCCTGCCGATAGCGGCAGCGCAGACTGGCTGACCAGCGCACCTGCGCCAGCACCAGAACATTTCAACATTATGGATCCGTTCCATAAGACGCTGATCCCGCTCGACAGTTGGGTCACTGAAGGGATCGACTGGGTGGTTACCCATTTTCGTCCCGTCTTCCAGGGCATTCGTGTGCCGGTGGATTACATCCTTAACGGTTTTCAGCAGTTGCTGCTGGGAATGCCGGCTCCGGTGGCGATCGTCGTTTTCGCCCTGATCGCCTGGCAGATTTCCGGCGTCGGGATGGGCGTTGCAACACTTGTTTCCCTGATTGCCATCGGCGCGATCGGCGCCTGGTCGCAGGCGATGATTACGCTGGCGCTGGTGCTGACCGCTCTGCTCTTTTGCGTGGTGATCGGCCTGCCGATGGGGATCTGGCTGGCGCGCAGTCCACGGGCGGCGAAGATCGTTCGTCCGCTGCTCGACGCCATGCAGACAACGCCAGCGTTCGTCTATCTGGTGCCGATTGTGATGCTGTTCGGTATTGGCAACGTGCCGGGGGTGGTCGTGACGATCATCTTTGCGTTGCCGCCGATTGTGCGTCTGACGATCCTTGGGATTAACCAGGTTCCGGCTGATTTGATCGAAGCGTCACGTTCATTTGGAGCCAGTCCGCGTCAGATGCTGTTCAAAGTTCAGTTACCGCTGGCGATGCCCACCATTATGGCAGGGGTCAACCAGACGCTCATGCTTGCGCTCTCGATGGTCGTGATCGCCTCCATGATTGCCGTCGGTGGTCTGGGCCAGATGGTACTGCGCGGTATCGGTCGTCTCGATATGGGACTGGCCACCGTCGGCGGGGTCGGCATTGTGATCCTCGCCATCATTCTGGATCGTCTGACTCAAGCCGTGGGTCGCGACTCACGCAGCCGCGGTAACCGTCGTTGGTACACCACCGGTCCTGTCGGGCTCGTTACGCGCCCTTTCATTAAGTAATTCACCTGTTGCCCGGTGGCGCTGCGCTTACCGGGCCTACACGTCCCTCCAATAATTAAGGAACAACGATGCGACAGAAAATCATGATTGCCACAGCGTTTGCCACCCTTGTCTCTACCAGCGCTTTCGCTGCCGACCTGCCAGGCAAAGGCATTACCGTCCAACCGGTACAGAGCACCATCACCGAAGAAACCTTTCAGACGCTGCTGGTGAGCCGCGCGCTGGAGAAATTGGGTTACACCGTCAATAAACCGAGCGAAGTCGACTATAACGTGGGTTACACCTCTATTGCCTCCGGTGACGCTACCTTTACCGCCGTCAACTGGCAGCCGCTGCACGACGATATGTTTTCTGCGGCAGGCGGGGACAAGAAGTTTTACCGCGAAGGCACATTCGTCACCGGGGCTGCGCAGGGTTACCTGATCGATAAGAAAACCGCTGAACAGTACAAAATTACTAACATCGCCCAGTTGAAAGACCCCAACATCGCTAAAATCTTCGATACCAACGGCGACGGTAAGGCGGACATGATGGGCTGCTCACCAGGCTGGGGCTGTGAAGCCGTGATTAACCACCAGAACAAAGCGTTTGATCTGGAAAAAACCGTCGACGTCAGCCACGGTAACTATGCAGCGATGATGGCCGATACCATCACCCGCTTTAAAGAAGGTAAACCAATTCTGTATTACACCTGGACGCCTTACTGGGTGAGCGACGTGATGAAGCCAGGTAAAGATGTGGTCTGGTTACAGGTGCCGTTCTCCTCACTGCCGGGCGAACAGAAAGATATCGATACTAAACTGCCGAATGGCGCGAACTATGGCTTCCCGGTAAACACCATGCACATCGTTGCCAACAAGGCCTGGGCAGAGAAAAACCCGGCGGCGGCGAAACTGTTTGCCATCATGAAACTGCCGCTGGCGGACATTAACGCGCAAAACGCGATGATGCATGAGGGCAAAGCGTCGGAAGCTGACGTTCAGGGTCATGTTGACGGCTGGATCAAAGCCCACCAGCAGCAGTTTGACGGCTGGGTGAACGACGCGCTGGCGGCGCAGAAGTAATTGCCTCCTGAATGCCGGATGGCGCGCGATGCGCTTATCTGGCATACGATAGCCGGGAACGCGGTTCCCGGCCTGCTCCCTCCGTTCCCTCCCCTGATCGCACAATCCGGCACGCAACAAATCCCCAACATTCATAAATGTCCACTATGATTGATTCCCAAAGAAATCATCACCTGACTCACGATTGCGAACATAATGACAAAAACCTCTCACGGGCTGAGCCCGGCACTGATCGTTCTCATGTCAGTGGCTACCGGTCTGGCCGTCGCCAGCAACTATTATGCACAGCCACTGCTCGAAACCATCGCACGCCACTTCTTACTTTCTGCCAGTTCAGCGGGGTTTATCGTCACCGCCGCTCAGCTTGGCTACGCCGCCGGTTTACTGTTTCTGGTTCCGCTTGGCGATATGTTTGAACGCCGGACGCTGATCGTCTCCATGACGCTGCTGGCGGCGGGCGGGATGCTGATTACCGCCAGCAGTCAGTCGCTGGCGATGATGATCCTCGGTACGGCGCTGACCGGACTTTTTTCCGTGGTTGCACAGATTCTGGTGCCGTTGGCGGCGACGCTTGCCACGCCGGATAAACGCGGCAAAGTGGTCGGGACCATCATGAGCGGCCTACTGCTGGGCATTTTGCTGGCGCGAACCGTGGCGGGACTGCTGGCGAATCTCGGCGGTTGGCGCACTGTCTTCTGGGTCGCCTCCGTATTGATGGCGCTGATGGCCATCGCGCTGTGGCGCGGCTTGCCAAAGGTGAAGTCAGACACCCACCTGAACTACCCGCAGTTGCTGGGTTCGGTATTCAGTTTGTTTACCCGCGATAAACTGCTGCGCACGCGTGCACTGCTGGGCTGCCTGACCTTCGCCAATTTCAGCATTCTCTGGACGTCAATGGCCTTTTTACTGGCCGCCCCGCCGTTTAACTATTCTGAAGGGATGATTGGCCTGTTTGGGCTGGCGGGTGCCGCTGGTGCGCTCGGCGCGCGTCCGGCTGGCGGTTTTGCGGATAAAGGACATTCTCACCTCACCACAACCTATGGCCTGCTGCTATTGCTGCTTTCCTGGCTCGCTATCTGGTTGGGACACACCTCAGTGCTGGCGCTGATTGTGGGGATTCTGGTTCTGGATCTTACCGTTCAGGGGGTTCACATCACTAATCAGACGGTGATTTACCGTTTGTATCCGGAGGCCCGAAACCGTCTGACCGCCGGGTATATGACCAGTTACTTTATCGGCGGGGCAGCAGGGTCATTGATCTCCGCCTCGGCCTGGCAGCATGCCGGATGGCTGGGCGTTTGTCTGGCAGGGACGACCGTTGCCGTACTGAACCTGCTGGTCTGGTGGCGAGGATTTCACCGACAAGACGCTGCAATTTAAGCGCCCGGCAAGCGTTTGGGCTCCTGAGGGTGTTAAGGAGCCCCCCAGTCTGTTAAGGTGATAGAGATTATTAACCCTGATAATTTTAACATTGGTGATAACGCGCAAAACTCTATGGAAAGGCCCGCATCTCTGCCCAATACCCCTCCGGCTACCTGTGCGGAAGGATTCAAAGACAGCTTACCCATCGTCATCAGCTATATTCCTGTTGCCTTTGCATTTGGTCTCAATGCCACCCGTCTCGGGTTTAGCCCGGTTGAGAGTGTGTTTTTCTCCTGCATTATTTATGCCGGTGCCAGCCAGTTCGTTATCACAACCATGCTCGCCGCAGGCAGCACATTATGGGTTGCCGCCCTGACCGTCATGGCGATGGATGTACGCCATGTTTTATACGGTCCTTCCCTGCGCAGTCGTATCGCCCAGAAACTCAGTAAACCGAAAACCGCCCTGTGGGCGTTTGGTCTCACCGACGAAGTCTTTGCCGCTGCCACTGCAAAGCTGGTGCGGGATAACCGTCGCTGGAGCGAGAACTGGATGATTGGCATCGCGTTTTGCTCCTGGGCCTCCTGGGTGCTGGGAACCGTACTCGGCGCCTTTTCCGGCAGCGGTTTATTGAAAGGATTCCCGGCGGTCGAAGCGGCGCTCGGTTTTATGCTCCCCGCGCTGTTTATGAGTTTTCTGCTGGCGTCATTCCAGCGTAAACAGTCCCTGTGCGTGACCGCCGCCTTAGCGGGCGCACTGGCGGGCGTGACGCTGTTTTCCATCCCTGCCGCGATTCTGGCGGGGATTGTGAGTGGTTGTCTGACCGCGCTGATTCAGGCTTTCTGGCAAGGAGTTCCCGATGCGCTATGAGGTGCTGCTGCTCGGATTGCTGGTCGGCTGTGTAAATTATGGGTTTCGCTATTTACCGCTACGTCTGAAGATGGGAAATACCCGTCCAGGCAAGCGTGGTGCAACCGGCGTTTTACTCGACACCATCGGCATTGCATCAATTTGCGCCCTGCTGGTTGTGTCAACGGCCCCTGAGGTCATGCACGATGCCAGTCGCTTCGTGCCGACGCTCGTGGGCTTTGCTGTACTGGGTGCTAGTTTTTATAAAACGCGCAGTATCATCATTCCTACGCTATTAAGTGCTCTGGCCTATGGATTAGCGTGGAAAATGTTGGCGGTTTTATAGGTTGGAAAAATCATTTTAATTTAATAATACATTTACTTTATTTGTCACCGTCGTTACTATATCGGCTGAAATTAATGAGGTCATGCCCAAATGGATAGTTCGTTTACGCCCATTGAACAAATGCTAAAATTTCGCGCCAGCCGCCACGAGGATTTTCCGTATCAGGAAATCCTGCTGACTCGTCTTTGCATGCATATGCAAGGAAAACTGCTGGATAACCGCAATAAAATGCTGAAAGCTCAAGGGATTAACGAGACGTTGTTTATGGCGTTGATTACGCTGGAGTCTCAGGAAAACCACAGCATTCAGCCTTCTGAACTGAGCTGTGCCCTGGGATCATCCCGTACTAACGCGACACGTATCGCTGATGAGCTGGAAAAGCGCGGTTGGATCGAGCGCCATGAAAGCGACAACGATCGTCGTTGCCTGCATCTACAGTTAACCGATAAAGGCCATGCTTTTTTGCGCGAAGTATTACCGCCGCAGCATAACTGCCTGCATCAACTGTGGTCCGCTCTTAACACTGCAGAAAAAGAACAGCTTGAGCACATCACTCGTAAGCTTCTGACGCGTCTCGATCAGATGGACCAGGATGGTGCTATCCTTGAGGCGCTGAGCTAACGCGTCGACTCGCTCAATAATCCAGATTACCAAAGAAAACTGACTGGCCAGCACTTGAACGTGCTGGCCTTTCTGATAAACAGCTCGGCTCAGCCGACGAAAAAATAAGATCGTGGAGAACAACATGAGCGCAAATGCGGAGACCCAAACCCCGCAGCAACCGGTTAAGAAGAAAAGCAAACGTAAAAGTACGCTACTCCTCCTGACCTTGCTCTTTATCGTTATTGCCGTGGCATATGGAATTTATTGGTTTTTGGTACTGCGTCATGTCGAAGAGACCGATGATGCATACGTGGCAGGGAACCAGGTTCAAATCATGGCACAGGTATCCGGCAGCGTGACGAAAGTCTGGGCGGATAACACTGATTTTGTTAAACAGGGTGACGTTCTCGTCACGCTCGATCAGACGGATGCCAGACAGGCATTTGAAAAAGCGAAGACCGCGCTGGCCTCCAGCGTCCGTCAGACGCATCAGTTAATGATCAACAGCAAACAGTTGCAGGCGAACATTGCGGTGCAGAAAACGGCCCTTGCCCAGGCGCAAAGCGATTTTAACCGTCGCGTACCACTGGGTAACGCCAATCTGATTGGTCGTGAAGAGCTGCAACACGCACGGGATGCCGTGGCCAGCGCTCAGGCGCAGCTTGATGTTGCCATTCAGCAATACAATGCTAATCAGGCGATGATTCTCGACAGCAAGCTGGAAGATCAGCCCGCCGTCCAACAGGCCGCCACCGAAGTGCGTAACGCCTGGCTGGCGCTCGAGCGAACGAAGATCGTCAGCCCAATGACCGGCTACGTGTCGCGCCGCGCCGTGCAGCCTGGTGCGCAGATCAGCCCTACCACGCCGCTGATGGCTGTGGTTCCGGCCACCAATCTGTGGGTTGATGCTAACTTCAAAGAGACGCAGCTTGCCCATATGCGCATCGGCCAACCGGCAACGGTGATCAGTGATATCTACGGCGATGATGTTAAGTACACCGGTAAAGTGGTCGGTCTTGATATGGGGACCGGTAGCGCCTTCTCACTGCTGCCAGCACAGAACGCAACCGGTAACTGGATCAAAGTGGTTCAGCGTCTGCCTGTACGTATCGAACTGGATGCACAGCAGCTGGCGCAACATCCGTTGCGGATTGGTTTATCGACGCTCGTCACCGTCGATACCGCGAACCGCGACGGTCAGGTGCTCGCCAGCCAGGTGCGCACTACGCCGGTGTCTGAGAGTAACGCCCGTGAAATCAGCCTTGCCCCGGTCAATAAACTGATCGAAGAGATTGTGCAGGCCAACGCAGGCTAATCTGAGGTGCGTGTGATGCAACAGCAAAAACCGCTGGAGGGCGCGCAGCTCGTCATTATGACGATTGCGCTGTCGCTGGCGACATTCATGCAGGTGCTGGACTCCACCATTGCTAACGTGGCGATCCCTACGATCGCCGGGAACCTGGGCTCATCGCTGAGCCAGGGGACGTGGGTGATCACCTCTTTCGGGGTGGCGAACGCCATCTCGATTCCCATTACCGGCTGGCTGGCAAAGCGCGTTGGGGAAGTGAAGCTCTTCATGTGGTCAACGGTGGCGTTTGCCATCGCCTCCTGGGCGTGCGGCGTCTCCAGTAGTCTGAACATGCTGATCTTCTTCCGCGTCGTTCAGGGGGTGGTTGCCGGGCCGCTGATCCCGCTTTCGCAAAGTCTGCTACTCAATAACTACCCTCCGGCAAAGCGCTCTATCGCACTGGCGCTGTGGTCGATGACAGTGATTGTCGCGCCGATTTGCGGCCCGATTCTGGGCGGCTATATCAGCGATAACTATCACTGGGGCTGGATTTTCTTTATCAACGTGCCAATCGGTATTGCCGTCGTTCTGATGACGCTGCAAACCCTGCGTGGACGCGAAACACGCACGGAACAGCGGCGGATTGACGCCATCGGGCTGGCGTTGCTGGTCATTGGGATCGGTAGCCTGCAGATTATGCTCGACCGGGGGAAAGAGCTGGACTGGTTCGCCTCACAGGAGATCATCATTCTGACCGTGGTGGCGGTGGTCGCCATTAGCTTCCTGATTGTCTGGGAGCTTACCGACGATAACCCCATTGTCGATCTCTCACTGTTTAAGTCGCGAAACTTTACCATCGGCTGTTTGTGTATCAGTCTGGCTTATATGCTGTACTTCGGGGCTATTGTTCTGCTACCTCAGCTTTTGCAGGAGGTTTACGGCTATACCGCGACGTGGGCGGGTCTGGCGTCCGCGCCGGTGGGGATTATTCCGGTGATCCTGTCGCCGATTATTGGCCGCTTTGCCCATAAGCTGGATATGCGCAGGCTGGTGACGTTCAGCTTTATTATGTATGCCGTCTGCTTTTACTGGCGCGCGTGGACGTTTGAACCGGGAATGGACTTCGGCGCCTCCGCCTGGCCACAGTTTATTCAGGGCTTCGCGGTGGCGTGCTTCTTTATGCCGCTAACAACCATCACGCTGTCTGGCTTACCGCCTGAGCGTCTGGCGGCGGCATCGAGTTTGTCTAACTTTACGCGAACGCTGGCGGGGTCAATCGGGACATCGATCACCACCACCATGTGGACCAACCGGGAATCGATGCACCATGCACAGTTAACCGAGTCGGTGAATCCGTATAACCCGAATGCGCAGGCAATGTACGATCAGCTACAGGGACTGGGCATGACGCAGCAACAGGCGTCTGGCTGGATAGCCCAGCAGATAACGAATCAGGGGCTGATTATTTCAGCCAACGAGATCTTCTGGATGTCGGCGGGGATCTTCCTGGTGTTGCTCGGTCTGGTCTGGTTCGCCAAACCCCCGTTTGGTGCGGGCGGTGGCGGTGGTGGCGCGCACTAAGGTTTGATTTAAAGGGATCCGCGGATCCCTTTTTTATTGCCTGAAACTGCAGGTGGTTGTTTTATCATCATAAGAGGTGTATCTTTACGCCGCCCCAAATACTTCCATTAACAACTAGCCGGTTCTGAGCGCTTCGCTCAGGTTGTCAATCCTCTTTATCTACACCCTCGCCTTGATGGGTGAAATTCACACTATCCCTTTTAACCCGTTAACCTCACAACTCGCCTCCCCGCGGGCGTAACTTTATAACAACATAAATAATGAATTATCATGAATACGCAACGAAAATACGGGAGAACCTGGCACTATCCTTTCTCCCCCGGCACTACTAGCGATGACCGTATCAACGCCGACTACTGGCGAGATTTGCAGGTTATTCCTCTACTGGTGCACACCGAAAAGCTGGATGGTGAAAATAACTGCCTGAATCGCCACGGCGTTTTTGCCCGCTCTCATGCAGCCCCAACGCAATCCGCGTGGACGCATAAAATTCGCCAGCGCTGGCAATTGCTAAAAAACGATCTTGGCGATTTAGAGCTTTTCGGCGAGAACCTCTATGCCGTCCACTCGATTGAATATCACGCGCTGGAGCAGGACTTTTTCCTGTTTGCCATCCGCTGCCAGGATATGTGGCTAAGCTGGGAAGAAGTGCAGTTCTATGCCGCGCTGTTTGATTTTCCCTGCGTCCCGGAAATCCCAGGACCGCAGCCTGGTCAGGATGAAAAAGCGTGGCAGCGAGAATTTCTTGCGCTAACCAACGGACGCGGCGCGTTCGACCCATGGGATATCCAGGCCGGTCAGCCCTGCACCCTTGAAGGCATCGTGAGCCGTAATCGCAACGAATTTCCTGTGGATGATTTCGCCCACCAAGTGTTTAAGTTTGTCCGTAAGAATCATGTCAAAACAACGGAACACTGGAAGCGCAACTGGCGACGGGCTCGTCTGGCCCATGAATTTGCCTTTGGAGGCCAGTTATGATCTGGCAGCTTACTGGTGACAAAAGCTGGTCGGCGCTGCGACAACAATTCCGCTGGGTAGAAGAGATGCACGATGTACCACAGGATCCCGTCCATCATGCCGAGGGGGACGTTGGCATTCATACTGAAATGGTGCTCAACGCGCTATCAACCATGTCTGACTTTCAGCGATGCTCACCACAGCAACAAGAGCTGCTATGGGCTGCGGCGCTGCTACACGATGTGGAAAAGCGCAGCACCACGCAGCGTGATGAACACGGTCGCATCCAGTCATTGGGCCATGCGCGCAAAGGTGAACTCACGACACGGCAGATCCTGTGGCGAGATATTCCCACACCCTTTATTCTGCGTGAGCAAATCGCGGCGCTGGTTCGCCTGCACGGACTGCCGTTGTGGCTACTCGAACGTCCCGCCCCTGAGCGCCTGCTGCTTAGCGCGGCTATGCGGATTGACACCCGCCTGCTGACGCTGCTCGCCCGTGCCGATATAGAAGGGCGACGCTGTCAGGATAGGGAGGAGATGCTCGACCGGATCGCCCTGTTTGAGCTTTTCTGTCAGGAACAACAGTGCTGGGGACATGCCCGTCACTTCGTTTCCGATGCGGCTCGCTGGCATTATCTGACGCATTCGAACAGTTCAGCCGATTTCATCCCCTGGGAAACAGAAAGCTTTGAAGTGATTATAATGAGCGCTCTGCCCGGAATGGGTAAGGATCGCTATATCAGCGAACACTGTCCCGGCATACCGGTAGTGAGTCTTGATGATATCCGCCGTCGACTTGGTGTCAGCCCGGAAGACAGGTCGGCAACCGGTCGCGTCGTCCAGCAGGCAAAAGAAGATGCACGGGCTTTGCTGCGACAAAAAACGGCTTTTGTCTGGAATGCGACCAATATTACCCGACAGCTACGAAGCCAGCTCATCGACCTTTTTACTGCCTACGGTGCACGGGTAAAAATTGTCTACATTGAAGTTCCATGGGCGCAATGGAAGCAGCAAAATGCAAACCGCCAATATGCGGTTCCGGACGCGGTTATAATGAGAATGGCGTCAAAGCTGGAAGTACCTCAGTCTGATGAAGCGCACTGCGTGGAATATCAGGTGAGAGATGAGTGAACAAACCGGACAGAGCCACCTCTGTCCGGCTACAGCACTAACTAGATATGCAATTCCTGCAACTTCTCTTTTGGCAGCGCCAGCTCTTCATTGCTGTTGACGCGAACGTCGCGCTCCAGAATATGACGCGCGATATCCTGTGCTTCACTCAGGGAGTGCATCTGATATGTACCGCACTGGTAGACGTTCAGTTCCGGGATCTGATTCTGATCCTGAACTTTCAGCACGTCGGCCATCGCCGCTTTCCATGCATCTGCCACGCGCTGCTCATCCGGCGTACCTATCAGGCTCATATAGAAACCGGTACGGCAACCCATCGGGGAGATATCGATAATCTCGACGCCGTTACCGTTGAGGTGATTACGCATAAAGCCTGCGAACAGATGCTCCAGCGTGTGAATCCCTTTCTCCGGCATCACCTCTTTATTTGGAATGCAGAAACGCAGATCAAACACGGTGATGGCGTCACCGTGTGGAGTGTTCATCGTTTTCGCCACACGGACTGCAGGTGCTTCCATCCGGGTATGATCGACAGTGAAGCTATCTAACAACGGCATTTAGCCACCTCCGATAATTTTTTATAAATAAACTGAACTCTTTGTTCCGGTGCGAGTCTGAGTATATGAAAGACGCGCATTTGTTATCATCATCCCTGTTTTCAGAGATGAAATTTTGGCCACTCCCGAGTGGCCTTTTTCTTTTCTGTCAGGCCTGCTGCTTTGCCAGCCAGCTGTCAAACGGTTCCGAATCTGCCGCTTCAACTTCGCGCTGACGACGTTTTGAGGCGTCACGTTCAGCCACAAAGTCTTCTTCCTGCAAAATTTCCAGCGGCTCTTCACGCAGCAGATTGCGGTAAGCTTCGCCCAGCGCCCTGCCCGTACCGCCAATACCCGTATCAATCATAGACCGCAGAATACGTGCAGAGAACGTTAATTCCGGGTTATCAAAGCAGGCAACCAGTTCGTCACAGACTTTCTGATAATCCTCTCCGCCGTGGATGCTGTCCAGCGTTTGTGCCACACGCTTCAGATCGCGGAACAGATCTTTACCCACTTCGGGCAGCGGGAACTGTGCAGTTTCACAACCAATCCCTAACGTCAGGCCCGGCTTACGCCCTTCCAGAATCACCCGATTCCAGTTGGTACGCGTACATAGCAGCTCACTGCTGCTCATCTCCGGTGCATCGGCCAGCACACACCAGACCATAAACAGGTCAAGGAAACGCACCTGTTGCTCGTCCACGCCAATTGGCGAGAACGGATTGATATCCAGCGAGCGGACTTCGATGTATTCGATACCACCACGCAGAAGCGCATCTGAAGGCGACTCACCGCTACGCGTAACGCGTTTCGGACGAATCGGCGCGTACAGCTCATTTTCAATCTGCAGCACGTTGCTGTTGATTTGCAGACGCTTACCGTCTTTTTCCAGCCCTACTGCCGCATACTCTTCAGAAGGCGTTTTAATCGCCCGCTTCAATCCTGCCACATACTCGTAGAGATCGTTAAACGTAATTCCGAGATTGCTTTGCGACTTATTGGTATAACCCAGATCGCTCAGTCGCAGCGAGGTCGCGTACGGCAGGTAGTACATTCCGCAGTCGGTTTTCTCAAACGGCAGCGTGGTCGGTTTGCCCTGCAGGAAGGAAGCGCAAATCGCCGGGGACGCACCAAACAAATAAGGAATGACCCAGCCAAAGCGGTAATAGTTACGGATCAGGCGGAAATAGCCGGCAGAGATTTTCTCTTTTGCCTCTTCGCCTTCCACTACGCCACATTTCGCCTGCCAGAATGCCATCGGCAGTGAAAAGTTGTAGTGCACACCGGAAATAGTTTGCATCAACGCACCGTAACGGTTTTTCAACCCTTCACGGTACAGCGTTTTCATACGACCAATATTTGAAGTGCCATATTGCGCCAGTTCAATGTCCTGACCTTCGGCAATGTAGCAAGGCATGCTCAGTGGCCACATGCGCTCATCACCCATATTTCTGGCGGTATAACGATGCAGGTCACGCATGAAGGTCAGCATATGCTGGATATCGCCGTCTACCGGTGTGATAAACTCCAGCAGCGCTTCCGCGAAATCCGTGGTAATCCATTTATGCGTCAGCGCTGAGCCTAACGCTTCAGGATGCCCCGTTGTCGCCAACGTGCCATCCGCATTCACGCGCAATGTCTCGCGCTCCAGCCCGCGCTGTATCCCCTGTAATGCCTGAGGATGCTTTTCCAGCCAGGCCAAAGCCTGTGATACGTCCGGGATCAAATTGACCTCCCGCCTGTCAAAATCGTATTAATTAGCATAATTGTAGTGGTTAACCTAAAGGCTAATCCCCAGGCACAATTAGTGCCACCAGGTAATGCCCTGAACGGTAGCAGCCGCGACGACAATATAACGCAGCGCTTTGCCAAGGCATAAAAAAAAGAGCACCGGCCCCCACGAGAGGCGCATCCATCCCGCTAACAGGCACAGTAAATCACCCACAACCGGCATCCAGCTTAATAATAGTGTGACCGCGCCATAGCGTTTAAGCCAGCCTGTGGCTTTCTCCTGCCAGCGCGATGTCTTGCGCAGCGGGAAGAAACGCCCAAGGATAACGTTAGTTAACCCTCCAAGGCTATTACCCATTGTTGCTGTTAAAACTAAGACCCAGGGATGACTGAGTCCGGCCAGTAACATGGCAATCAGAACGACTTCCGAGTTGCCGGGCAACAGCGTAGCGCTGAGGAAACTGCTGGCGAACAATGAAAGGAGCGACAGTCCGTCACTCACAGGAGTCGAACGTCCACAGCATCCATTCCGGCGGCGCGTGCTGCCTGGATACCAAAGTCCGCATCTTCAAATACCACGCACTGCGCCGGAGGCACGCCCATACGCTCCGCACAAAGCAGGAAAGTATCTGGCGCGGGTTTATGGTGCTGGACATGATCGGCAGCAACGACGGCATCAAAATAGCGACGCAGCCCCAGATGAGCCAGCAGCGCTTCCGCTACTGCGCTTTCACTGCCGGTTCCGACGGACATCGGGCGACGACCATGCCACGCTTTTACCACCTCAACCAGCGGCAACGGCTCGACGCTGTCGAGGAGCATGATTTTTACCGCGTCGGTTTTTTCACGGGCTAACGCGTGAGGATCGAGATCCGCATGATTCAACTCAATAATGGACTGAGCAATACGCCATGTGGCTGAGCCGTTAAGGGCAATCATCGCCTGAAGATCAAAATGCATACCGTAACGACCTAATACTTCAACCCACGCCTTACGGTGCGTCGGTTCAGTATCCAGAAGGGTACCATCCATATCGAAAATCAGACCCGCATAACGTTCGTACATAGCGCTCTCACCGGCAAGTAAACAGACGTTACTTTATCGTAATTGCTGGATTTTGTCGCTGACGACGATGCTGAGGATTGTTCAGGAGATGAATGCAAAGGAGTAAGGAAAAGAAAAAAATGGTGCATCCGGGAAGATGACTCGGCGAAGCCTCGCCCTTCGGGCCGTTGCTGGCGCAACGCTATCCCCCCCTGGTACTCGCGATACTCTCGCAGACCATGAAACAACAAACTCGCTGTTATCCGGGAGAAGATGGTGCATCCGGGAGGATTCGAACCTCCGACCGCTCGGTTCGTAGCCGAGTACTCTATCCAGCTGAGCTACGGATGCATCGAGAAACTTATTTTACTGCTGATACTGATACTGTACAAAAGCGGTATCAAATAAGAGATGGTACATCCGGGAGGATGACTCGGCGAAGCCTCGCCCTTCGGGCTGTTGCTGGCGCAACGTTATCCCCCTGGTGCTTACGATGCTCTCGCAGACCATGAAACAACAAACTCGCTGTTATTCGGGAGAAGATGGTGCATCCGGGAGGATTCGAACCTCCGACCGCTCGGTTCGTAGCCGAGTACTCTATCCAGCTGAGCTACGGATGCATCGGAAAACTTATTTTACTGCCGATATTGATACTGCACAAAAGCGGTATCAAGTAAGAGATGGTGCATCCGGGAGGATTCGAACCTCCGACCGCTCGGTTCGTAGCCGAGTACTCTATCCAGCTG